>DASRKU010000128.1:0-22866 GCA_035648815.1 Verrucomicrobiia bacterium
ATGGAAAACTGGCCGCCTCCACGGAAAAATCCGCGAGCGTTACCCCGCGATCCGAGTTTGACGAAGCGGTGGAACAGACCACGCGCGTCCCCGACCCCGCCCTGTGGTCACCCGAATCGCCCCGCCTCTATAAGCTCATCACCGTCGTCGAGTCCGGCGGAAAAATTGTGGATCGGACGGAAACAGAATTCGGCATTCGCACGGCCGCGTTTGACGTCGAAAAAGGATTTCTATTGAACGGCAAGTCGTATGTCCTCAAAGGCACTTGCAACCACCAGGATCATGCCGGGGTCGGCGCGGCCCTCCCGGATCGGCTGCAATATTTTCGGATCGCCAGATTGAAGGAAATGGGCTGCAACGCCTATCGCACGTCCCACAACCCGCCCACTCCGGAGTTGCTCGATGCCTGCGACCACCTCGGCATGATTGTTATGGACGAGAACCGGCTCCTGGGCAGCGACGTCATTCATCTGAACCGGTTCGAACGCCTCATTCGGCGTGATCGGAACCATGCCAGCGTTCTTATCTGGTCCATAGCCAATGAGGAGTTCAGCGTCCAAAGCACTCCCGCCGGCGGGCGCGTCGCCAGCACCCTTCAGGACCTGGCCCACCGGCTCGATCCCACCCGGCCGGTCACTTACCCCGCGCCTGTCGGCGACGAGTTCCATGGCATCAACGAAGTCATCCAGGTTCGCGGCTGGAATTACCACGTCGGCAAAGACATGGATGCCTATCACAAAGCCCACCCGGCTCAGCCCAACGTTGGGACCGAACAAGGCAGCACCGTGAGCACGCGGGGCATCTACGCCAATGACAAGCAGCGCGGATACGTCAGCGCCTATGACGACAACGCTCCGACGTGGGCGCACACCGCCGAGACGTGGTGGAGTTACTTCGCGGCGCGGCCGTGGCTGTCCGGCGGGTTTGTGTGGACCGGTTTTGATTATCGTGGAGAGCCCACACCGTATGGCTGGCCGTGCATCAACTCCCATTTCGGGATTTTGGATACATGCGGGTTTCCGAAAGACAATTTCTGGTATTACCAGTCATGGTGGACGGACAAGCCGGTGCTGCACCTGTTGCCCCATTGGAATTGGGCGGGCAAGGAAGGCCAGCAGATCGATGTGCGCGCCCTCAGCAATTGCGAGGAAGTGGAACTGTTCCTGAACGGGCGGAGCTTCGGCAGGCAGACCATGAAACCAAACTCCGAGTTGAAGTGGAAAGTCCCCTATGAACCGGGCACCCTTTCCGCAACCGGTTTCAAAGGAAAGAAAGTCATCGCCGAAACCAAGATCGAGACCACCGGCGCGCCCGCCACCATCCACCTGGAAGCAGACCGCTCGACCATACAGTCCGACGGCGAGGACGTCAGCATCGTCACAGTTTCTGTTCGCGACGCCCAGGGACGCATCGTTCCGGATGCCGCCAATACCATCAACTTTGCCCTGTCAGGCCCCGGAAAAATCCGCGGTCTCGGCAATGGGGACCCGAGCTGCCACGAGCCGGATGTGTATGTCACCCAGCCGACCATTCGCACGAGCGACATCAGGAACTGGCGCTGGCACCCGATCGATAATCCTTACCAGCCATCCTTCGCCGAAACTGCGGAGCAGTTTGATGATTCCACTTGGGCCCATCACAACGCCCGATCGGGCTCTGGCCCGCTGGCTGAGCGCGAAAACGGCGTGTTCCGCGCGCATTTCGACCTCACCGATATGGATCTCGCGGCGATGTCGATTGAGATTTCGTTTGCCTCCATCGACGAGGACGGTTTTGTGTTCGTGAATGGCCAAAAAGTGGGTGAGTCCCATGACTGGCAATCGTCCCCGGTTTTCAACATCAAGAACTTCGTGCATCCAGGCGACAACACGGTGACGGTGGTGGTTGCCAATTGGAATGGGGCGGGGGGAGTCAACAAGGGGGTCACGTTGCAATTCCAGGACAAACCGGCCGAGGTGCCGCAGTGGAAGCGGAGCGTGTTCGACGGGCTTGCCCAGGTGATCGTGCAATCCAGCCGGAACTCGGGATCCCTGGCACTGAGCGCGCAAGCCGACGGCTTGCAGCCGGCCACCCTGGGCCTTCAAACCCAGGCCAGCGCCCTCAGGCCTTCGCTGCCGTAGAGGGTTGAGAGTTGAGGGTTGAAGGTTGAGGGTTGCCCAGGAAACCCTCACCCCGGCCCTCTCCCATCGGATGGGAGAGGGAGACGTGGTCGACACGTATTGGAAATCCCAAGCAGTCGATCATCCTGCGGCGTTTGACAGCCGCGCCAGCACATGGAGTGCGTGCGCTTCAGCGCCGCTCTGGGTTTAACGCCCCTCGTGCATGACCACGTTGCGAGCGGTCCCAATCCAGAGCGCCGGGTAAACCGGACGCACTCCATGCGCTATCGCGTTCGGCTGCTCCCCGGCGTGGTCCCTGGACCGCCCCCCTCGTTACTTGCTGTAACTCCAGCTCGAAACTTTGCCGTCCTTGTCAAAGTGGATGATCCGAAGCTTCGGACGGTACCCGAAATTGAACGGGATAAACGCCTCGCCCATGTTCAATCGATACACCCACGTTTCACCGTCGCTGCTCACTTGTTGGTCGTCGGTCTTGCCATACAGATCGATAATCTGCTCCTTGGTCATCCCGACTTCCGGATTCTTCTCCGACTTTTTTTCCGTGGATTTGGGCTCGGAGCCCTGGTCTTGAGTCGCACAACCGCCGGCAACCAGACAGGCCGCCAGCGTCAACCACACGATCTTTTTCATTGAATCCTCCAGTTATTTCAGTTTTCCCAACGTGTCCCGGATTGCCCCGAAATTCGGCAGATCTTTGGGCGTGGGCGTGCGCTCGCTGTACTGAATGACCCCTTGCTTGTCGATGACGAACGCGGCTCGCGCGGCAGTGTCGCCCACTCCGGCCAGCATCGGAAACACGACGTCGTACTTTTTAATGACTTCCTTGTTCAAATCACTGGCCAGGGTGATCGCGATTTTTTCCTTCTGAGCCCATGCCTCCTGCGCGAACGGGCTGTCCACACTGATCGCAATGACGTCCGCATTGAGGTTTGTAAACGCGTTGAGACCCGCGGTGACGTCGCACATTTCCTGCGTGCATACGCCGGTGAAGGCGAGCGGGAAAAAGAGCAGGACGGTGTTTTTTTTGCCCAGGTTGGCGCTGAGCTTGACGTCCACGATGCCCGAAGGCTTTTTGGATTTGAGAGTGAAATCAGGTGCTTTGATGCCGACGGATAAAGCCATAGAGATACTGTGTTAGTTGTTACGTTTGGTTTGCGTTCTTATAAGCCGGTTGCCAATACATGTCAAATCGCATTTGTACCACGAAATCAAAAAGAAGAAGCAAACAGAATTGGATACCACGAAATACACGAAGCACACGAAATGGGGAAAGCGTCCGTTAGCGGCAAAGGTGCGGTAAGGGAAATTCCCTCCATTCACAAACCTCCGTGCCTTCCAGATCCATGGCGAGAATGGAATAACCGCCGCCCGGAAAAACGAGCACCGCGGCGCCTGTGTTCTTCCTGGAGGATGGCCGAAAAACGGTGATCGTTGGAACGGACACATTCCCCAGGCGGATAATAGGTTTTCCGGCAATCAAATTATCCGTGGGTTTGCTCATGTCCCTTTCCGGAGCAAGCCGGTTGGTTTCACCGGGAACTCCGCCGGGCCAGAGCGCGAGCGGCTCAGATGGTTTCACACCGGCGCCTGCAGAAAGGCTCAGAAATGCAGCGCAAGCCAACACCGCCGGGAATAACCTGAAGTTGAAGTTCATGGCTCCTGTTATGACATCTGCGGGGGTCTGTCCAGATTTCCCGCGCCTGGCTGCGCGCAGCGCAGCCCTACCGGGGCTTGCTTCGAAATGAAATACCCGGTTCAGCCCTGGGGCTGACGCGCTTCAGTCGCAACCGGCTTTTCCTTGACCGGATGCCGGATATCCTGCGCCTCGTAGAGATACACAACTTCCTCCGCCACGTTCTTGGCATGATCGGCAATGCGCTCGAGGCTCTTGGCCACCGTGATCAAATTCAGGCAGCGCAGGACCGTGTCCCGATTGTCCATCATGTGATGCGCCAGTTCCCGGTTGATTTGACGGTTCATGGCGTCGACTTCTTTGTCCTGGGGAATGACGGCGCGCGCGGCCACTGGGTCGCGGTTGACAAACGCGTCAAGTGAAGTCTTGAGCATGGCCAGCGCCATCGTCGCCATGCGCGGAAGATTCAATTCCAACTGGAGCGGCGGTTCCTGGCACAAATCTCGCGCGCGCTTGGCGATCTTGGTCGCTTCATCTCCCACACGCTCCAGGTTCTGCGAAATCTTCATCGCCGCGGTCACGAACCTCAGGTCGCTCGCCAGCGGCGCCTTGGCAAGCAGGTGAATCGCCATGTCATCGATATCTAACTCGAACTGGTCCAGGACCCTGTCGTTCTCCTTGACCCGGAGCGCCAGTTCGTAGTCGCGTTGGACCAGCGCGCGCAACGCCTCGTTGACCGCCGTCTCGGCGTGCCCCGCCATCGTCAACAGCTTTTGTTTCAAGTCGTCCAGGTCCATATCGAAATGCCGTTCCATAGCGTGATCATGCCTCAGCCGAATCGGCCCGTCACGTAGTCTTCCGTCCGCTTTTGCGAAGGGCTCGTGAAGATTTTTGCCGTCGGGCCGAACTCCACCAGCTCGCCGATGTAAAAAAAGGCCGTGTCCTCCGACACCCGCGCCGCCTGCTGCATGTTGTGGGTGACGATGACAATGGTGTAATCCTTCTTCAATTCAAGAATCAGGCTTTCGATCTTGGATGTGGCCAGCGGATCCAGGGCCGAGGCCGGTTCATCCATCAGCAGGACTTCGGGCTGGACAGCCAGGGCGCGGGCAATGCACAGCCGTTGCTGCTGGCCTCCGGACAAGCTGATGGCCGGCGCCCTGAGCCGGTCCTTCACCTCGTCCCACAACGCCGCCATGCGCAGCGATTGTTCCATTCGTTCGGCCAGCACGCCGTGTTTGCGAATGCCGTTCAATCTCAAGCCGACCGTGACGTTGTCGGCGATCGACATGGTGGGAAAGGGGTTGGATTTTTGGAACACCATGCCGACACGGCGCCGCACGATGACCGGTTCGACATCCGGGGCGTAAATCTCCTGGCCGAACAATCGAATTGTCCCATCCATGCGCGCCTCGGGAATCAGCTCGTGCATCCGGTTCAATGCGCGGAGGAAGGTGGATTTTCCGCAGCCGCTCGGGCCGATGATTGCCGTGACCGCTCGGGCGCGAATGTTCAGCGAGACGTTTTTAAGGACGTGATTGCTTCCGAAGTAAACGTTCAGATGGTCGACGCAGATGGCAGGCATGTCCTGGTGGACTGGAGCGGCGGTTGCGGGCTGGGCAGGCTGTTCCGGCCGCGGGGGGGCAATTCTGGGCGGATTCGCCGGCGGCATCGTCCGCGACTGTTTTTCCTGGTCGGGCGTCATGGTGGACTTCATCTCATTTTCGAAATCGGTCGCGGGTCAGCACCCGGACGCTGACATTGATTGTCGTGATCAGGAGCAGCAGCACCAGTGCCCCGGCCCATGCCTGGCGGCGCCAGTCTTCGTATGGAGAAATGGCATAGCTGAAAATTTGCAGCGGGAGCGCCGCGATCGGGTCGGAGAGATGGTGGGTCCAGAACCGGTTTCCGAACGCGGTGAAGAGCAGCGGCGCTGTTTCCCCGGCGACGCGCGCCAGGGCGAGCAGGATGCCGGTGACGATTCCCTTGAGGGCCGTGCGAATCACGATTTGAGTGATTGTGCGCCACTGGGCGATTCCAAGCGCCAGCGACGCCTCGCGGTACCCGTTGGGCACCAACTGCAGCACTTCCTCAGTCGTCCGCATGATGAGCGGAATCATGATTAGCCCGAGCACGATCCCACCGGCCAATGTTGAGAAGCCTTTCATCGGCAGAACGACCAGGGCGTAAACGACCATGCCCCAAATAATGGAGGGCACACCGTTGAGGACATCGGCCCCGAAGCGAATCCATCCATTCAGGCGGGAGGAGCCGTATTCCGAAAGATAAATTCCGCCGCATACGCCGGCCGGAACTCCAACCATCGATGCCAGTCCGAGCAGGATGAAAGTTCCGACGATTGCGTTTGCCATTCCGCCGCCGGATTCGCCCACAGGCTTGGGCAGTTTTGTAAAGAAATCCCAATTCACCGAACCGATGCCTGATTTGAGCAGGGTATAAAAAATCAGCAGCAGAGGGGCGATGACCAGCAGGGCGCAACAAAACGTCACCGTTTGCATCAATGCGTTCTTGCATTTGCGCCAGGTATGGTGTGCCCGGGTTGACATAGATCACGCCTGGGGCCGGACGCCTGGTCCGCCCAGGGTTCTCAACATCAATTGCGCCACCGCATTGACCACAATCGTCACACCCAGCAGCACCAGTCCGATTTCGAACAGCGCGTTCAGGTAGACGTCGGTCGTTGCCTCGGTGAACTCGTTGGCGATGACGCTGGCCAGGGTATAGCCGGGAGCGAAGAGCGAAGTGGCTATTTCCGGGCGGTTGCCGATCACCATCGTGACCGCCATGGTTTCGCCCAGGGCCCGGCCCAGGCCGAGGATGACCGCTCCGAAGAGCCCTTTTTTGGCGTAACTCAGGACGGCGATTCGCGTCACTTCCCAGCGCGTGGCGCCCAGGGCGTAAGCCGCTTCGCGCTGAAGCCCGGGGACGGAACGAAGAATCTCGCGGGAAACCGAGGTGATGATCGGCACAATCATGATGGCGATGATGACGCCGCCGGCCAGCATGCTGACGCCGTAAATGGGGCCTTGAAAAATCGGCAGAAAACCCAATGAAGACTTGAGCCAGGGGAACAGATGTGATCGCAACCAGGGGACCATGACGAAAATGCCCCACAGGCCGAGGATGACGCTGGGCACGGCGGCCAGGAGTTCTATGAAAATGGTGATGGGTTGTCGCAGCCATTGCGGGGCCAGTTCGGTGAGAAAAACGGCTGTGGCGATGCTGAGCGGCACGGCGATGAGCAGCGCCAGGATGGAGGAGACAATCGTGCCGAAGATGAACGGCAGCGCGCCGAATTGTTCGCTGACGGGGTCCCAATCGCGGCCAACGAGAAAATGCCAGCCGAATTTGCGCAGCGCCAGGTGCGAACCTTTCGTCAATTCAAACCCGATAAGGGCGATCAGGACAAACACCGACAACGCCATGATCAGGGTGAGCCATTTGAAGGCACGGTCCCCGTACTTGCGAACGGCCATGCGCTGTTCCGGTCGCATTCGAATGGGTGCGGCGGTGATTGCCATGTTTGCGTTGACTAAAACCAAAGACGAAGAGCGGGAGGAACCGCGCTCTTCGTCATGCTATGCCCGGAGTCTAGCCCGCGGGTGAGCGAAGTCAGTATTTTATTGTTTTGATTCGTTCCAGCACCCGCTTCTGCACCTGCTCTGGCAAGGGCGCATAATCCAGCGCCGATGCCATGCTTTCGCCCCTGAACACGGCCCAATTCAGGAACTCGACCAGTTTCTTTCCCTTGACAGCATCTTTTTGCTTCTCATAAACCAGCAGCCACGTCGCGCCCGCAATGGGGTATGCACCTTCTCCGGGCGAATTCACCATCGAGAATCGAAAATCCTCGGGAATGCTGGCGGTGGCCAGCGCCTCGGTAACCGAAGCCAGCGAGGGCGTCACGAACTTGCCCGCGGTGTTTTTTAAATCGGCGAACTGGAGATGGTTCTGATGCGCATACACCAGCTCCACATACCCGACCGCCCCGGGCAACTGTTTGACCTGACCGGCCACTCCTTCATTGCCCTTGGCCCCCAATCCCGTCGGCCATTTCACCGATGTGGCCTTGCCCGCGCGGGCCGCCCAGTCCTTGCTGACCGAGCTGAGGTAGTCGGTGAAAATATACGTCGTGCCGCTCCCGTCCGACCGGTGAACGACCACAACGTCCAGCCCGGGCAATGTCACGCCGGGATTGAGCGCGGCGATTCGCGGATCATTCCATTTGGAAATCTTGCCCAGAAAAATATCGGCCACGGTCGCGGCATCCAATTTGAGTTTGGGATTTCCAGGCAATTGATAAGTGATGACGACCGCCCCGGCGACCGTCGGGATATGCAAGATGTGACCGGGCGCCTTTGCCAGGTTGTCATCGCTCATCGGGCCATCGGAGGCCCCAAAGTCGACGGTCTGCTCCAGGATTTGTTTCTGGCCGCCGCCGGACCCGATCGACTGGTAATTGAATCGAACCGAGGGATCGACTTTGGCGTATTCATCAAACCATTTGGAATAGATCGGGTAGGGGAACGTGGCCCCGGCGCCGTTGATGAGCATCTGGGCGGATGCGGTGCTGAACGGAGTTGGACCAGGCGAGCAGCCAACCAAAGCCGCAAGCGCCACCAGAATTCGCATTCGTTTCATAATTACAGGTATTCGTGTTGCCGCCTAAAATCTCCAGGTCAAATCCAACTGGACCAGGTTGTAGTTGTTGATGGGATTTAACGCGGGCAAGTCCAGGTTGTTGCCACCGGTGCCCAACATGCTGTTGATCCGGCTTGCGTAGCCGTATCGCACAGTCCCGATGATGGCGTCGGTGAAGCTGTAGGCGAACGCCGCGTAGATGCCCTCCAAATTGGCCCGGCCTTCAAAGAAGTCCGAATCCATCAGGTTCACGTCCAGCGCATATTGTTCGACGTGCTGCCAGTAAACCCGCGCTTCCCAGGTCCGTTTTTTCGAAGTCGAGCCGTAGACCAATCCCTGCGTCGGGCCATAAACAGGCCCCTCGTTTCCAAAACCAAAGCCGACCTGATACGCCATGTTCTCGCCCGTCGGTGGCTGGTTGGCGGCAAACCCGGGGAACTCGCCCTTCGGAAAACCGGCATTAAAGGCCGCCCGCGCCCGGTTGTCCCCCTCGAAATTATACGCAAAATCTCCAAAAACGCGCGCGTGATAAGCGCCCAGTTTCAGGTTGTATTCGGCGGGCACTTCCAGGACCAGCAGATCATTGATGCCGTTCTGATTGAACGCAACGGTGTTCAGGTTCGTTCCCCCGCTGCCCTGTCCGACGAACGGAACGCTCAATTGTGAAAAACCCGATCCGCCCGATGGCACTCCCCGGCCGGCGTAGGTGTAAAGCACCGGCGCAATCTTGAAGCTTGAATCCTTGTCGATGTGGTACGTGCCACCCAGTTGAAAGGACAGCAACCATGTGTCGCTCGATGGAATCGCGCGATCGGGATTCTGGTCCTGGTATACGAACTGGCCGAATGCCGCGAACAAATCCGCGTTGCCGACGGTTGCCTTGAATTTTTCATAAGCGCCCTCCGGATTAATGTCCGAGTCCCATACCATCGGCGTCGTATAGAGCGGCTGGGGCATTTTGCCGACGGTCATTTCGTACCAACTCGCCGGATGCCACCCGAGAAAGATCTGGCCAATGGCAATTCCGTCGCTGGTTTTTGCCGATGGAGTGGGGGAGCTGTCGTCGCCAAAGGTCACCCAGGGCGATCGCGGGTTTGCTGAGGTTTCCAGCCGGACACCATAATTGAAATCATCAAACAGGTCCCCGCGTATCCCGGCCCGAAAAGCATATCGAAATCGCTCTCGATAGTAGGTGCTGGGGGAAGCGCCGGGAAAATTGTCGACCCCGCGATACTCGTACCGGAAACGCACGTCTCCAAAGAGCCCAATTTCCTTGATGGAATTGCTGAGTTTCCATTTTGACGCCGATGAGGCCATCACGTTGGTCTGGGATTCGGCTTTGATGTCGTTGGCCTCCTGTTCGGTAAGAATGCCTTTTTTGATCAGCGCGCTCAGCAGCGGATCGGATGTGTCCGCACACAATGCGTTCGTCACTGCTGCGGCAGCCAGAACACCCGCACCGCCTGCAATCCACCGGGTCATTCGCTTTGACTTTGATCTCTTTGACATGACCTTGGTTTGTTGATTCTGAGTTTGGGTTGTTAACTTCAACGCGAAACTAGGAGTCATGCGTTACAATCCAAAGGCGACAATGTTACGAATCTGTGACAAAGACCGCATCGGCCCGCCAAGAGCTGGCGATCCGGTGGATCTGGCGCCAGGACTCGCGCCAGTCCGGTTTGATTCCGCCCTGACATTGAACGATCCCACCAACTTCTTCCCACGTGGCAGCCATGTGAGGAGACTCTGGGGAAGTGCGAAGGACGAGTTCGCAATAGGGGACGGCCCGTCCCCGCGAGTCAGTCGTTTGTAGAAGTCGAGGTGACGAGACTCATTCTTTTTCAGGATTTGATGAGAGCCTCCTCACGTCGGCTGCTATGGGAGATAGGGGGGTTGGGCTTGCCCCCATGCTTACAGTCCGAGGTTCAGTGTTTGGCCGCCGATCAATTGGGGTGTTGGAGCTTCGCGCCGGCGTCCGTTGCTTCCAGGCCGATTGCTTGCCCATCGGGCAATCGCACCAGATTTTGCCGCGAGTATCGCGTGTTCTCCGAAAGTGCGCTCCCTTCAAGGTCTACAACCGTTGTCCTGCCCGCCTCGATCAGAACCGGGACCGAGACGTTGCCTGAATTCGTAGCGCGTCCCTTGACTTCGTACCTGCCTGGGGGCACGTCGAGAGCCACTGGATCCTGGTAGAAGGATCCGGCGCGGTTGTCCACCCACCGCAGCCTCTTGCCGTCCGCGGCATAAAGCTGGTAAGCGCTGTGGGTGGGATGTCGCGAGCCGACAATCGCCGGAACTTCCGTCGCGGTGTAAACAATCAAACGGCCCGTTGTCCCCTGCGATTGAGGCGCGGGTCCGGACGGGCCTACGGTTTCCGTCACAACCACTCCGGATTGGGTGGCGCAGCCGCACAGGGCGGCCAGCGTGATAAACAGGACTCCAGTTGTCGATTTGTTTTTTTTCATAATACGAGATTTATAGAGGATTAGTGAAAAGGGGTTCGCGCTCAAGGTGGCGATAATCCACCGGTTTGATAATTGAGATTGGCCTCCTGGATCAGCACGTCATAGCGGGCGCTGGCATTCGCGATTTGAGCCGAGGTGATCTCAAGTTGCGCCTGGCTCAATTCAACTATGGAACTGCTGCCGCTCTTGTATCTTGCCTGCGCCAGCTCGAAGGCCTGGTTGGCATGCGTCAGGAGTTGGGCCGTCGTGCGAAGCCGCTGTTGCGCGTTGTTCAGGTTCAACCATGCGATCCGCACGTCACGGATCACGATGTCTTCCTGGCTCCGAAGCATTTCCTCGGCGGCGTGCGCGCGCAATTCGAACTCGTGCTGGCGCGAGGAATAGTATCCCCCGGCGAACAATGGAACACTGATCTGAATGCCGCCGGCGGCATAATGATCCGGCAACCGGTTGTCGTGCGCCGGCGAATCTCCGAACAGCCCCGTCGCCGCGACAGTCGGATATCGTGCATCGCGTTGGGACCGCGCATAGCGCTCCGCCGCCTTGCTCTCGTAGCGCAGTCTCAACAGCTCGGGCCGCTCCCTGAGCGCCTGGTCAATCAACGCCTCGATATTATTAGTGTCCACCCCCAATGCTGATTCATCGACGGGCTGAAACCGATGGAACTCCCGGAACCCGAGCGCGGTCGAGAGCGCGGCTTGCGACGCGTCGGCGTCGTTTTGCGCCTTCTCCTCAAGCAGCCGGCCTTCCTCCAGGGCGACGTGCGCGAAGCTCACGTCCAGATCGGATTTCAATTTGTTGGACGCGAGCACGCTCACCTGGTCCAGGAGCAATTCGCGCGTTTCCAGCGTCTGCCGAGTCACGTTCAATACGGCCTGGGCCTGAAGCGTGCCGAAATAGCTGGTGTCCACGTCGAGCAACACCTGCTGGCGGGTCGCCGTCGCATTTTGGTCCTCGGCCCGCGCGCTGTATCTCGAGCCGGCAGTCAGGTTGGCCGTGCGTCCAAAATCGGTGATTAACTGGTTCAGCGAAATGCCGCCCGCAGCCCGGTCCATGATGCTCGGATTATTCAGTCCTCCCGCCAGGATGCGGGTCTCGCTCGAGTCGGCCCCCACGGCTGTGCCGTAAAGGTTCGCCTGAGGAAAGAGGCCCGACCGGGTTTCCTTCACGACCTGTCCGGCCGCGAGGGCGCGGTCGGTTGCCGCGGCGATTTGGGGATGATTGCGCAGCGCCAGCCCGTGTGCCTCGGCCAGGGTCAGGGTCGGGATAGCCGGCGCTGGCCCGGCGTGGCTCTTCAACACCGCAAGAACCAATGCCAGAAAAAAAACAAATCGTTTCATGAACGTTCAGGAGGCCGGAGTCAAGTTGCCTGCCCCGGCCGCCAGGATCCGCGCCTGCTCCTCCTTCCGGCGATAGGCGATAAAATAGGCGGCCGGAACCACGAAGAGCGTGAGTACAACCGAAACGGACAGCCCGCCGATCAGCGCCCGAGCCAGCGGCGCGTAGGCTTCGCTGCCTGTCCCCAATTTCAACGCCATGGGAATCAACCCGATCACCGTCGCCAGCGACGTCATCAGCACCGGACGCAAACGCACTCGGCAGGCAAGCACCACCGCCTCCCGCAGCGGCCGCCCCTCTTTCCGAAGCCGGTTTGTGAATTCCACGATCAGGATGCTGTTGGAAACAACAATGCCGGCCATCATAACTACCCCCATCAGCGACATCACATTGAGCGTCGTGCCGGTTAAAAACAAAATCAACAGCACCCCGGTCAGTCCTGTCGGGATTGCCAGCAGGATCAGGAACGGATCCAGGAAGGATTGGAATTGCGCCACCAGAATCAAATACACCAGCAGCGTCGAAAGAATCAGCCCAAGGCCAAAACTTCGAAACGACACTTCCATTGCGTGGGCCGATCCTCGAATTTGGGCCCGCACGTTTTCAGGCAACGGTGTGGTTCCAATGATATTTTGAACGCCGCTTAACACCTTGCCGATGTCCTCACCGGAAGGGGAAACATAAACATCCATCACCCGGCGGAGCTGGTAGTGGTCGACTTCAGTCGGAGACTTGATGTGTTTGATCTGGCTGACGGTGTCCAGGCGTGTCGGCTGGGAGGAGAGCGCCCCGCGCAGTGGCACCGATGCCAGGTCCGAAAGATTCTTGATGAAGTTTTCCGGGTATTGGACGGTCAGGAAATAGTCATTGCCGCTCTTGGGATCCACCCAGTAGCTCGGGGCGATCATTCCGTCCGACGTGAGCGCAGTGATGACGTTGCCCACGATTTCCTTTTCGTTCAGGCCCAGTTCGCTGGCGCGAACCCGGTCAATGTCGAGTTTCAATGCCGGGTAATCCACATCCTGCGGCACCAGCACGTCGCTGACGCCGGGCAGCGCCCGCACTTTTTGGGCGATCTCGATGGCGGACTGGTGGGTGGATTCAAGGTCCATCCCGCTCACCTGGATATCCAGCGGGGCGGGCATCCCGAGGTTCAGCACGGCGTCCACCAAACCGCCGGTCTGGAAATAGGCGGCCACTTGCGGCAGTTCCTTGCGCAGCCGGTCCCGGGCACGCTTCATGTATTCAAAGCTGCTCAGCCGGTGTCCTTCGTTGAGGCCAACCTGGACAAAAGCCGTATGGGGTCCGGAGTTGGGAGTGTAGATCGATGAAAAACCGGGCGTGACGCCGATATTCGATACGATGATTTTCAGATCCCGGGCGGGCACGACTTCGCGGATGATTTGTTCCGCCCGCGCGACGAGCTTGTCGGTTAATTCCAGGCGCATTCCGCTGTTCGCTTTGAGATTGACGACAAACTGCCCGGGATCGGTGCGCGGGAAATACGCTTCACCGATCAGGGGGTAAAGGCCCAGGCTCAGGAGGAAGACGCCTGAGATGCCCAGCACTGTCGTCACCGGACGCAGCAAGGATTTGTTGAGGGAACTTTCATAGCGGTCGAGCAGGAGCGTGAATTTGCGGTTGAACCAGGCGATGAACTTGCCGCCCCAGGTTGGCCGATCCTGCTCATGAGTGCCGTGCGCTCCGTGCGCGCGAATCAGCTTGGCGCAAAACAGTGGCACCACCGTCATGGCCACGAAATAGGAGGCAAACAGTGAAAGAATCACCGACAAGGCCAGGGCGCCAAATAGAAATCGGCTGACGCCATAAAGAAAAGTGACTGGGAAAAAGACCACCGCCGTCGCGAGGGTGGCCGCCAGGACCGGCAAGGCGACTTCCTCGCCGCCCCGCTCCGCCGCCACTTCCGGAGCTTCGCCCAACTCCAGATGGCGAAAAATATTCTCCAGCACGACGACCGAATTATCGATCAGCCGGGAGAACGCGAGCGCCAGGCCGCCCAGGATCATGGCATTGATGGTGTTGTCCCCGAGTGACAGCGCAATGAAGGCGGCGAGCGCCGACAGCGGAATCGACAGGAAGACCGCCGCCGTGGCCCGCATGCTGCCGAGAAAAATCAAAATCATGATCCCCGTCAGCACCAGCCCGATGGCGCCTTCATGGATCAGATTCTCGATGGCGCTGCGCACAAAGATGGACTGGTCGAATACCACTTTTGTGATGAGTTGTTTCGGCACGTCGAGCAGATGCGACACAGCGGTCTTGATGCCGTTCACAACGGAGATGGTATTGGCATCGCCTCCCTGCTTGAGCACCGGCAGGTAAACCGAAGGCTGACCGTCCACCCGCACGATGTTGTATTGGATTTGAGAGGAGTCCTCCGCCTTGCCCACGTCAGACACCAGCACCGAAGCATTGCCGACGGTTTTCAAGGGCACCTGGTTGATCTCCTTGATCGCGTTGATTTGGCTGTTCGCATACAAGTTGTAATCGTAGGGCCCAATCTTCACGTCGCCGGCGGGAAGGATCAGGTTGGCCTGGTTGACCGTTCGTACCACGTCCATCACGCTCAAGTGGTGCGCTTCCAATTTGAGCGGGTCCACGTAGACCATGATTTGCCGGTAACGCCCCCCGAAGGGCTGTGGCACTGAAGCCCCGGGCACGTTCGCTACCTGGTTGCGAACATCATACTGCCCCAGGTCGCGCAGCTTCGCCTCGTTCAAGCCCTCGCCTTTCAGCGTGATCAGGCACACCGGAAGGCTCGACGCGTCAAACTTCAAAACCACCGGCGGCAGTGTTCCAGGCGGCAGCTTTCGCAAATCCGCCATCGCCAGGTTGGCAATGCTCGTCACCGCCGAGTCCGAATTAAACCCCGGTTGAAAATAAATTTTGATCAGGCTTACCCCCGGCAAGGAACGCGATTCAATGTGATCCACCCCGCTCGCCAGCGTGAAGAACCGCTCAAATCGGCCCGTGATGTCCGTCTCGATCTGCTCGGGCGGCATACCGGAAAAGAAGGTGGCCACGACGACCACCGGTATTTTGATCTGCGGGAACAAATCCACCGGCATCCGCACGAGGCTGGAGACACCGACCACGCAGATCATCAGGCAGGCGACGATAATCAAGTAAGGATAACGGATGGCAAAACGGGACATGGTGGAGCGGGGGATTTAGAAACGGTCTTTAGCCACGGTGGCGCGCAATTTTTCAAGGCTGAACTCAGGCGAACGGCAAAGGGCGATCAGCGCCTGCTCTTTCGCGGCTATGTCCGCTGCCACGCCCGGAAGTCTCGAAGCCAGGTCCAATGGGATTGATTGCACCCCGTGAAGATCCCCGTGAAGCAGATCGCCTGATTGCACTTTCAAACCACCGATTTCGATCGGCTTTCCAATTTCCACGATGTGGACGTATGCGTGGGAAACCGCGATGCTGCCGGCAAAGAAGTGGAACCCGGCGCTTTCGGCGGCCGGAATGTCGCGGACGGATCCATTCGTGACCACGCCAACGCAGTCCAGCGCCCGCAAGATGTTCATGTGCACCGCGCCCACCAGCGAACCCAGCCCGGGCCGCGTCGCCACGTCCTGCACGATCACCACTCTCGGGGCGGGAACCGAAAGCACGTAATCCCACCAATCGGTGCGATCGGCATAACTGCCATCGGTCGTGGGCGGGGCGGAGCCGCGGATCTTGATCGTGGCCGCGTAACCGAGCATGGGCTGCAAGTGAGGAAACAGGCAGCGGACGGTGTGATCCGCAAAACCCTCGTTGCGCAGCCGCTCGTGGAATGTCTCGATTGCGTTGGCCAGCGTGCACGCGTCCCAGCGGCGCAACGCCTCCAGTTGGTCCTGGGATAGAATGGACTTCATTTTTCGGCCGCCAGGCTTGCGAATTTGGCTTCGACTTTTTGGCCCGGCTTGATCCCGCCCGGATTTCCAAGCGTTACTAAATCGCCTTCCTGCAGGCCCGAAAGGACTTCGTATTTGGTGGCCGTTTCCAACCCCAGGGTCACCGCGCGCTCCTCGAGTTCATTATTTTGATTGATTATGCAAACCGTTGGGATTTTGCCGTCGCGAACGGCCTCAATAGGGACCGCCAGCGCCTGCCGATGCTGCTCCACTTTCAGCACGGCCGACGCATACATCCCCGGGACGAGTTCAAGGTCGGGATTATCCACCTCCATCTCCGTGATCATCGTCCGGGTGTTGTCATCCACTTTGTGGGTGAATCTCGAAATCGTGCCGGTGAAGAGCCTGCCGCCAAGCGACTCCACACGTACCGCCACGGGATCGCCCAAATGAATGTCTTTTACCGAGTCGACCGACACCGGGAAATCCAGGCGCAGCCGATAATTATTCGACAGCCGCACGAGCGGCATGGACTGCGTGTCGGATGCCGTGCCCGCCTGGATAAGAGCGCCCGGGTCTGCGTAACGGTGGGTGATCGTGCCGTCAAAAGGCGCCGTAATCCTGGTGTACGCCACCATCGTCTGATATCTTTCCACGTTCGCCTTGGCCTCGGCAATGAGAGCTGCGGTGGTGCTATCCTTCGATTCAGCCGTATCCAAATCCTGCTGCGCCACCAGGTTGGGATGATCTTTGTTGACCGCCAGCAGGCGCGTATACACCAGGTGAGCGTTCTTGTAGTCCGCCTCCGCCCTCTGTTTCGTTGCAATCGCATTGTTGAGCTGGTCCTGGAGTTCCGGCACTTCGAGCGTGGCCAACAACTGCCCGGCTTTGACGCGGTCGCCGATATCCACGTTGATTTGCTGCAGGTATCCGGAAACCTTCGCGTGCAATTCCACCTCGGCATAGGGTCGGAATTCGGCCGGGATTGTCACTTCACGGAACAGGTCTTCGCGTTCCAGCTTCGCCACGGCGATAGAGGGCGGCGTCTCCATTTCAGCGCGAGACGTCAGCCTGGCGTAGCCCCGGCCTGGCCGCAGCAGGAGCACGGCCACCAGGATCGCCCCAGCCGCCAGGATTCGCCATGCCCACCGTGATCTGAGCCACGGCCAATTCTTCCATTGCGGAAGAAGTTTCTCGAAATGCTTCATTTCAATTTTCATTTTTGTTGTCCGGTTTGGTGACCGCCCTGGCCGATAGCGCCAGCTTGATTCGAAACTGAGTGCCCTTTCCAGGCCGGCTTTCGACTTCCACCTGGGCGCCATGGGCCGTGCAAATGGATTTGACGATGGAAAGCCCCAGGCCGGCGCCGCCCTGGTCGCGCGAGCGCGCCTTGTCGACCCGGAAGAAACGGTCAAATACATGGCCGAGCGCCTCGGGAGGTATTCCAATCCCGTTGTCCGCAACGTCCAAAATCGCGTGTCCGTTCTGACGCGCGACGGCCAGCCGGACAACGCCCCCGGCCTGGGTATACTTGATCGCATTATCCAGGAGATTCACGACTACCTGCTTCAAACGCGCCCGGTCTCCCTCGACGATCACCGGCTGTCCCGCGTCACACTGGATGGCGATTCCTTTGTCTTCGGCCAGCAAGCTCATTTGATCGGCCGTGGTCGCAGCCAGTTCGGCCATGTTGAATTCCACCCATTCCACCTGCGCCTCGCCTGCGTCCAGCCGCGACAGCGCCAGCAGTCCCTCCACAATTTTCGTCAGGCGTTCCACCTCCTCCAGCATGCTGCCCAGCGTTTCACGCCTCTCCTGGTTCAACCGCCCGTCCTGGATCAAATTTTCAAGTTCTCCCCGCAGCACCGTCAACGGCGTGCGCAATTCGTGCGATGCGTCGGCAACAAATCGCTTGGAGTTGTAAAGCGCATCCCCCAGCCGGCTGATCAGGTGGTTGAGCGAAATCGACAGCCGCTCCAGTTCATCGCCCGACTGCGCGACGGGCAGGCGCTCGTTCAGGTTGTGCTGGGTGATGCGTTCGGCCTTTTGCGCGATTCCATCGACCGGCCGCAGGGCCCGCTGGACCAGCCAATAACCGCCCCCAATGGCTACGGCCAGTGCCAGCGGCAGCCCCAGCGCCAGTTGCAGGAGCAAATGATTCAACATCGTCTCAATCGGCTCCAGCGGCACTCCCGTTTCAACCACGTATTGCGTGCGATCCGGACCCTGGCAGCTCACCGCCGCAATCAACAAATGCCTGCCCGATGCCAGGCGCAGCTTTTGCGAAAATTCCCGCCTTCCTGCGGACGCCACCGCCGGCAATTCCCTCGGATCGAAACTTTGGTCTTTGGGCTCGCCGGAAAGATAGAGCACGCTGCCGTCCCGGCGCGTGATCCGGATGAACCGGTCATTCAATTCAGGGTCGTATCGATCCTTGATTTCGGCCGCCACAGACTGTTCTCCGTTCCGCTGCGAGATCGAGACCACCGCGTCGGCGATTTGCCGCGCCCTCCGCAATTGCGATTGACGCAGATTGTTTTCAAGGAAATGCGTCAGATCAAAAAACATCACCGCGGTCAACAGCACAAACACCAGCGTCAACAAGCCGCCATACCAGGCCACCAGGCGAAACCGCAGCGATCGGGTGTTCACGGCTCCACCTCCTCGCTGAGACTGTAGCCGGCTCCGCGCACCGTGCGGATCAGCTTGGTCGGGAATGGATCATCCACCTTGCTGCGCAAATGCCGCACGTACACGTCCACAATGTTCGTGAGCCCTTCAAAACTCTGGTCCCAGACGTGTTCGATGATCATTGTTCGCGAGAACACCCGGCCCGGCTGCGTCGCCAGGTACTCCAAAAGCGAATACTCCTTTACCGTCAGGTCAATCTTCCGGCCCGATCGCTTCACCTGCTGGGACAACCGGTCCACCTCCAGATCGCCAACACGCAACACACTGGATCGGTTCACCGGCCCGCGACGCAATAACGCCTTCACCCGCATCAGCAATTCGGCAAACGCAAACGGCTTCGTCAGGTAGTCGTCCGCCCCCGCCTCGA
This sequence comes from Verrucomicrobiia bacterium, assembly GCA_035648815.1. Classification (GTDB taxonomy): domain Bacteria; phylum Verrucomicrobiota; class Verrucomicrobiia; order Limisphaerales; family BOG-1460; genus DASRKU01. The sequence continues at coordinate 19,143 of DASRKU010000128.1, forward strand.
AATGCTCCACTTTGTCCATCGTCCCGTCCCGCGCCGTCAAAATCAAAATCGGCACCGTCTGGTTCTTGCGCCGAACCCGCCGCAGCAACTCCGTCCCGCTCAACTGAGGCAGCAGCAAATCCAGAATAATCAGGTCATACTCGTACGCCTCCGCCATCTCCCACCCATTCTGCCCGTCCAGCGATACGTCCACGGCAAATCGCTCCGCTTTCAGACCGCGGGCAATGATGTCAGCCACTTTCTTTTCGTCTTCAACAAGGAGGATTCGCATACCGCTTCGACACACAAGGAGACCAGACGTTGATTAAAAGTACGCCAAGAGATGATTAAAATTCTTTCAGAATGCCGCGCCGGGCGTATGGGGTATGTCCCGCACCATAACCTGGCAGCCTGCACACGCGAAGGGAAAACGCGCTGGGGTTCAGGAGGTTGCCCCAAAATTTTAACCGCGGATTGCGCGGATTACGCGGATTAAGAAGATCTCAGGCCGGATTTCATCCGCGTAATCCGCGGTTAAATGTTTCTTCCTTTCTTCGGCCTTCCACTCTGCTCTATTCGCGGTCAGGGACGGCGACTTGCATGGACACCGGTGCTGCGGGCGCGCAGGGCCGGCAAGGGCGGAATGCGCAGGAACCCGGGCAGGAACCGGTAATAGGGCGGAGCGGCGCCCGCCCAATAGAGCGCCCGATTATAAGCGCGCTCGAGCCAGGAACCATTCTGTTCCGCACCGTGAACGATGGTTGGACACTTCGCGATCGCCTGGTTGATCCGCTCAATTACCCATTCCTCGTCCACGTCCGGAGAGAAATAAAACACCGGCTCGCATAAATCCTGGTCCGGCGGGATGTATCCTTCCGCGATGGCCTTCTGCGTCAGCGGCGTCCCCGGCAACAACCGTATGCCCGTCAGGAAAATGGTCAGGAACTGTTTCGAATCGAGATGCGTTTCGGCGAACGAAACGGTCTCCTCCACCGTTCCGCGCGTTTCCCCCGGACCGCCCAGCAGGAAGAACCAGGTGCTTTGGATCCCGGATTCCCGCGCAAGATCGACCGCGTGCCGGACCCGCTCGACAGGGAATCCCTTGTTCAAATTCCTGAGCATGGTCTCGCTGGCGGAGTCCGGGGTGATAACCAGGGAACAGAACCCCGCCCTTTTCATCAGCGCCAGCAGTTCGCGGGAGAGAATGAGCGGGTTGATGCTCACTGCCGAGAGATTCACGCGCAAGTTGCGCCGCACAATTTCCTCGCAAATGCCCACGGCGTGGCTCTCAGGCACGTTGAAAGTCGAATCGGTAAATTCAAAGGTGCGGGGTCCGACGGTGTCGATCACCCGCTGCATTTCATCCACGACGTCCGTCGGGGTCCGGCTTCGCAGTTGGTGTCCTTCCATGACAGGATAATTGCAGTAGAGACAGGCGAGGGGGCAGCCGCGTTTGGTATGGATGGCCCATGTGCCGCCGGCGCGCTCGTAAGGGCGCCAGCGGATCCAATCCTCCATGCCGGAGCGGCCGAAGGTCGGTTCCCGCACCGGCTCGGACGATACGATAGTGCCGTTCTCCCGGTAACAGAGGCCGGGGATGCTCCGGTGATCGCGACCGCCGCTGAGCGTTGCGAGCAATCGGGGGAATACGACTTCGCCCTCGCCGATGACCGCAAAATCAGCCTCCAGATGTTGGAGTATCGTTTTGCCCAGAATGGACGTGGCGGGTCCCCCGAGAACGATTCGCGCGGAGCCGCTTTCCCGCACGGCTGCGATGAGCGCGGCGACTTCATTGATATGCCACGACACCCGTTGAGCGATGATGTTGTCGATGTTGCGAATGGAAAAGCCGACGACTTCCGGCTTGAACTCGCGCAGGGCCATTTTGAGTTCGGCCATGGGATCGCGGCTGATCATGAGATCCAGGAACCGGACTTCGTGCCCGGCTTGGCGTGTCGCCGTGGCGACGTAACTCAAACCAATGGGAGGGGCCGGCTCCATGATTCGGGTCCGGTTCGAGTATACGAGCATGACGCGCATAGGTTGGCAGGGTCGGATGCCTTCAGGCATCGCGAAAGCAATCTTCAGACATTCCAGGGTGTGAAACAAGCACAGAGGCGTCAGATGTCGCGACTCCGTGAGAATGTCCCCTTTTGAACTCTTTAAAGATGTCCCCTTTTGACCGTGGCTGCTGTAGCAGCAACGGGCATAGATGGAGACCTTAAAAATGAGTCGGAAGGAACGGAACCGATTGACGATCATGGCAGGAGTGAAAAGCGGCAAGCTTAGGCTTGTGCAAGCTGCGGGCCTGGCCAGCCTGAGTTATCGGCAGATCAAAAGAGTTTGGCGGCGCTACCAGGCTCAGGGCGACGCAGGACTGGTTCATCGGCTGCGAGGACGAGCCAGTGCGCGGCGCATCGCTCCGGAGCTGCGAGCCAGGATCCTGGCCAGGGTCGAGGCTCATTATCCAGATTTCGGCCCCACCTTGGCGGCGGAGTATCTGTCCACGGAAGGCTTGAAAGTGGATCACGAGACGCTGAGGCGCTGGCTATTGGCCGAAGGCACACGGGTGGTTCGACGGCGCCGGCAGAAGCATCGGCAATGGCGCGAGCGCAAGCCCTGCTTTGGAGCCATGGTGCAGTTGGATGGCTCAGACCACGATTGGTTTGAAGGGCGGCGAGCGCGGGCGGTGCTGATGGTGATGGTTGACGATGCGACCGGACATGTGTGGGCGCAGTTCTTCGAGCAGGAGACTACCCTGGCCAGTTATGACATGTTCGATGGTTGGGTGCGTCGATGGGGTTTGCCCCAGAGTACGTATGTGGATCGGGACAGCATCTACCGTTGTGAGGGAGTGGGCAGCGTTGATGACCAATTGGCTGGAAAAGAGCCGCAAACGCAATTTGGGCGGGCGATGGAGCAGCTGGGGGTGGAACTGATTCTGGCTAACAGCCCGCAGGCCAAAGGCCGGGTGGAGCGAATGAACGGCACGTTACAGGATCGGCTGGTCAAAGGGCTGCGCTTGGAGGGGATCCGTGATCTAGGGGCGGCAAACCAATACCTGAGTAAAACGTTTCTGTCGGACTTGAACCGCCGTTTCAAGGTGAAGCCAGCCAGCGCGGTGGATGTGCACCGGGACGTGCCACAGCGACTGGATGAGGTGTTGAGCTGGGAACACAAGCGCGTGGTGCAGCGGGATTGGACGTTGTCCTGCGCCAACTGCTGGTATCAGTTGGACCGACAACACGAGTCGTTGAGCCTTGTGGGACGACAGGTCATCGTGCGCACGCTGCGTAGCGGGATCGTTCAGTTGGTCTATCGTGGTGCCAAATTGAGGTACCGCAAGTTGCCTGAACGTCCGCAGCGCCAGGCTCTCAGATCCAATCCGCTCAAAGCGATGCGGATAGTTAAGCCTGCGACTGAGCATCCGTGGCGGCGCTTTACGTCAGGCATTGGGCAAGGACAAGAATTTTGGAGGGAGCAGAAATAGCGCGGTCGAATCGCGCGCCGGCAGTTGTCCCTGGGGAACTCCGGTCGGCCTCCGCTACGCTCCGGCCTCCCTGCGTTCCCCAGGGACAACTGCAAACCTAAACAACTAACCCTATAAAAGGGGACATTATCTCCTGAGTTCTAATGGGGACATTTCTAAAGAGTTTTGACAGAGAAAATATGGAAGGAGTGCGGCCGTCCCGGCCGCAGCGACGTTCGATCCTCCCACGCTCCCGACTCAGTCTAACGCCATCGC
>DASRKU010000129.1:0-4063 GCA_035648815.1 Verrucomicrobiia bacterium
GTGCCATCTCGCAAACCGGGAAAAGTCTCTGCCGGTACTTCTTTCCAGAGCTTTGACAGGGCTCCGACGCGGAAAGACCGGGAGCTCACGCCGACCATGATTTTCGTAAATTAAACAAGGAGTCACTGGGGTCAAGTCTCAACATTCCAACAATTGCCCGCTGTTTGCTGCCACTTTTCGGAGTCTTTTTGTCTGCGTCAGACGCCGCTCAAGCCGTTTGAGCCTTCACAACCTGCTCCCACTTGCGCCGTCGCGCCAAGATACGGCCCTGGGATTGTTCCCGAGCAGGTCGCTGACGCTGTTTGCCTACATGACAGTCACCTGCCGCCGCTCTCAATTTCCTTGAGCACGCGGTCCGAACCCTGCCTGAGCTCCACGCGATCCCGGGGGTCAAGACTGCGCGGATCAAATCGGTACCGGTAATGCAGCTCCAGCAGCGTCTGCAGCGGATCCTTTAATCCCGCCAACTGCGGTTCCCGCGTTGCCCGGCGGAGCCATGCCGAAACCGGTTCGCCCGGTTCCCGCACGATCCCCCGATGAGCCAACCTGCGCTCGACCTGATAGAATTCCGAGTCATGGCCCGGCCATGCACCGGGTCCGCCGACGCCCTGTGCCTTGCGCCTGTTCTTGCTTCGCTTCCATCGAACCAGGATCTGATACACCAGCATCGCCAGCACCGGCGCGAGCATATACAAAAAATATTTCCGCAGATGCGACTGGCCCCAGCGGAACTTGGAAAACTGAAACCAAAGCCACGACCGAAAATCGGCCACCCGCTGCCACGGCGAGCCTCGCCTGTTCTCCTCCTCAACCCAGGAGGCCGGCGTCGTGTCAAAGTCCTCCCACTGCTGCGTTGAAAAGTTCCAAGCCACGCACCAGGCGTGCGCGTCCCTCTCCCGCACCACGTAGCCATCGCTGGAGGACTCGTGAACCGCAAACCCGACGGCATACCGGGCGGGGATGTGCAGCCTGCGAAGTAACAACACGGTCGCGCTGGCGAAGTACTCGCAATGGCCGCTGCGAGTCTCGAGCAGAAACCGGGTCAATGGGGTGTCGTTGGTGACGCCGCGCTTCGACGTTTGCTGCAGCCATGAGCTGTATTTGAATTTATTCTGAAAAAACGCATTCACCGCCTGGAGCTTCTGTTCCGGGCTGTTCCCCTGGATGTGCATCTCGAGTATAGCCTCATCCAGCCCACGCTCCTCCTTGATCGGCACATTCAAATCCAGGAAAGCAGAATCCTCCATTCCCCGCGAATGGGCGCTCCATTCGATGTTCGTATTCGGCGGCGCGTCCAATTCGGCGCCCGGGCCGTAGCATGCGTCAAAGATCACCAGGCCCGGCCCCTCAGCCAGGAGCGAACCCACGTTGTTCTTGCGAAGAAGATAGACCGGCAGATTCTCCAGCCGCCCGCAGCGCTCCGGTACGGGTAACAGCCTTGTCGGATTCCTGGTTTCCGGTGAAATGTCGTCCAGGAAACACGATATCTCCACCCGCGCGGTATTGGTCTTTTCAGGCAATAAAATCCATGTGGTTCCGTTCGCCTCCTGGGCCACACTTTCAAAATTCTGGCGTGGCACCGTTTCCAGCCAGAAAGGCGAGCGAAAAGATCGATAGCACGCTTCACGCAGGTAAGTTGGGACACTCCCGACCAGCGGTTTGAGCCGGATCACGATCCGGCCGGACTGTTTTATCCGCCCGATTTGTCCAATGGCAGTCTGGCTGCGGGTTGGGTCGGTCCTGTGCCGGAAAAAGCTCGAGAACAACTCCGGGTTCAGGTTGGTCAGGTAATTCTGCAGCTTTCCCATGCTGCGCTGGCCCATGTATCCGAACCCCGTGACCAGGCCGACCATCACGATCCACAGGACGACCCCGAAGCGGCGGCTGCGCTGCCGCCACAACGTCCAGGCCAGCAGCAGGGCCAAACCCCAGAAATATCCGCTGCTCTCGCCGGGATGAGCGCTCGCCGCAAACAAACACAGGCCAAAATAGGGAAAGCCGACATTGATGCCCCGGCCGTGTTGCGCTGTCCTCCCGGTTTTTGCCAAGCTTTTCCAGCGCCAGCGCGAGATTTGCGAGATGGTGCTCCAGGGGATTTCCTCCCGGGAACTATAGGCCTGGGCGATGACAAAGAGGTAGAACATCATTGGCAACCATCGGAACAGCGCGATGGCGGTGCGCGCGCCCGCGACGCCGGCGCTGTTCTGGTTGGAGAACGTGGGATTCTGAAGCAACTGGCCAAAGCGCCCCGGACCTTCATTGGAGGTGAAGGCGTACACCGATGCGCCGAGGAACAGCACCGAACACAGCGTCCATACACGGCTGAAATCCTCATCCGAAAGGTCCCATCGGGTGCTGGAATACCGGGCGGTTTCAAGAATGACAGCCATTGGCGCGGCAACGAGCAGGTAGCCGGTCTGCCACCCCCAAAAAAGCAGCGCTGCGCCCAGGAGAAAAGGAGGTGTCTTCATGACAGCCTGGCCAGGCTTTCCTGGATCTTGCCGAGCTTCAGCACATGAAACCGGTGCGGCTCATCGGCAAGCGGCCCGGGATCCATGGCTTCGGAAGTGTTCGCCGGAGCGATGACCACCACGAGCACCGGCACTCCCAGCGCCTTGAGCTTTTTAACCAGTTCCTGCCGCTGCTTGTTCCAATCCAGAAACACGCAAATGCAGCCGCTTAAAATGGCGGCTTGTTGCAGGACGAGCGTTTCAAGGATGTTGAAAGATGCCTCGCCGGACGCGCGCACGGACGCGAGGATTTCCAGCATCTGATCGGTGTAGGCCAGCCCGCGGCCGGCGGTAAAACAAAACGCGTGGGGGCCAACGAAGAGCAGATCCAAAAGCGATTCCTGGTTCAAGACCGCGCAGGCAAAGGAGGCCGCCACAGATACTGCCTCCTCGAAGATCTCGCTTTGGGAATCGGCGATAAATGTATCGAGTACGAGGGCATGTCGCACAAAGAATTCATCCTCGAATTCCTTGACGATGGGTTTGCCGACCTTGGCCCAACTGCGCCAATGAATGTGGCGCAAGGGATCGCCCCGGCGATAATCGCGCAGGGAGACAAACTCTTCGCTCTGGCCGACGTCGGCGGCGAAGGTGACGCCTCCGTGCTGGTACTTGGTCCTGCCGGGCAATGCGATGGGCGGAAGCGGATACCGTTTTGGGAGGATGAGCACCGTTTGGGGCAAAGGCACGTTTGCGAAGGCGCGCGTCAGGCCCAGGGGGTCGGGCCGGGCGAGCACGACGCCCGAAAAGCGCAGGAGCCCGCGGCGCAATGGGGTGAACTCCACGCGAGCCTCCGCCTCCTGCCGGGGAGGCACAGGCGGAAGCGGAGATTCATTCATCCTTGGCATCTTGAACGGGGCCAACCTGCGCGTCTGCGTCAAACGAAATGAATCCTGCCATCTGCCGGCTGCGCGCTGGAACGCGGCCCAATCCCTGTACCCGGGCCGCGCGCCCACCAGGTCTTCAAAAAGAACGAGGCTGCTCTGCGTTTTGGAAGTCAGGTTCCTGACAAGGACGCGATAGCTGAAGGGGACGCCGGCTGTGCCGTACCGGGGCAGGAGCCGTTCGGCGGAGAAGCGGCCCCTGAAGAAGAAAAAGAACGGGAAGGAGGCCATGAGCAGGAACAGCAACAACGGGATGGCCTGGTAGGCCACGGTGTTTTCGGTATCCAGGCCGACTGTGGAAATGATGAGAAAACCCGCGCCCACTGCCAGGCCCGCGCGGCTGACTCTGCGCAAGGTCCGGTGCCGCAACCATGAAAAAAAACGGTAAAACCAGTAAAGAATTCGGAACACAGGGCTCAGGCCGGGACACGGACTTTCTTAACGATTTGTTCCACGACGCCGCGGGCGTTCAGGCCCGAAAAGCGGGCCTGGGCCTCCAGCACCAACCGGTGCGCAATCACTGGAACCGCCACTTCCTGGATCTGATCGGGCGTGACGAAATCCAGGCCATCAAAAAGGGCCAGCGCCTGCGCCGCTTTCATCAAGGCAAGCGATGCCCGCGGGCTTGCCCCCAGTTCCACACCTTGAGCTGCCCGCGTCGCTCCCACC
>DASRKU010000130.1:0-4320 GCA_035648815.1 Verrucomicrobiia bacterium
GGGGAGGCCGGGGCGCTGCTGGCAAAAGAGTTGTCGCTCAAGCCGGGGTTTGGCCTGCAGCCGGTGGCCTTTTTTGATGACGACAAGAGGAAATGGCATTCGCGCGTGCATGACATTCCCGTGCTGGGGCCGCCGGAGCGATTGGCGGAAGTGAGCGCGAAACTGGGAATTCAGGAAGCGATCATCGCCATGCCGGCTGCATCGGCCAAGCGCATCGGAGAAATCGTCCGCCTCTTGCGACAGGCGCGCCTGCCGTGCAAAACAATTCCTTCGCTGGATCAACTGGCACTGGGACAGGTTCGAGTGAGCCAGTTGCGGAATGTGGAAATCCAGGACTTGCTGGGACGGGAGAAGGTCGAACTGGAGACCGAGAACATTCGACTGGTCCTGCAGGATCATGTGGTGCTGGTGACCGGCGCCGGCGGCAGCATCGGCAGCGAGTTGTGCCGGCAGATCGCCACCTGTCACCCCAGGCTTCTGCTCCTGTTGGACCGATCGGAACCAAACGTGTTCCAAATCGAGCAGGAGTTGATCGGGCTGGAGCATGGACAGAGCATCATCCCCCTGGTGGGTGACATCCTGGATCGGGCCCGGATGGAGGAGATTTTTTCGAGGTTCCGTCCGGAAGTGGTTTTTCATGCCGCGGCCCACAAGCATGTGCCGATGATGGAGCATCAGCCGGGCGAGGCGATTCAGAACAACAGCCTGGGCACGGCCCAACTCGCCGACCTGGCCCTGGAGTTCGGCGTGGCTCGTTTCATCCTGATTTCCACGGACAAGGCCATCAATCCGACCAGTGTCATGGGCGCCACCAAACGCCTGGCGGAGATGTATGTGCAGGCACTCTATGCGGCGCATCCCAACCAAACGAAGTTCATGGCCGTTCGCTTTGGCAACGTCCTGGGCTCCTCCGGCAGCGTCATCCCCCTGTTCCACCGGCAAATTGCCGAGGGCGGCCCGGTGAAAGTGACCCATCCGGAGATGACACGATATTTCATGACCATTCCCGAAGCTTCCATGCTGGTCCTGCAGAGTGCAATGCAAGGGACCGGCGGGGAGATTTTCGTTCTGGATATGGGCAGTCCAGTCAAGATCGTGGATCTGGCGCGACAGATGATCGAACTGAGCGGGCTTAAACCGGATGAGGACATCCAGATCGAATTCATCGGTGTCCGGCCCGGCGAGAAATTGTTTGAGGAAGTCACTCACAAAGGAGAACATTTTGCTCCTACCACCCATCCCAAAATCTGCCGTTTCCTCTCACAGCCCGCGGATTTGGCCCAAATCCGCAAGACGTTGCAAAGGCTGCGCGCCAACCTTTATCAATTCGAGGCGGACGAACTCAAATTGATGTTGAAAGAGACGGTGCCGGATTATGAACCCTGTCTGGTACCGGATGACCGGATTGTCCAACTAATTACTAAACCTGAAGACCAGCACAATCAGGCGGGGCCGGGCCTGAAAATATGAAACGCCGGTTGTTTCGAGCCCCATAGATTTTACGTGAGCGCTTACGAACACTTGAAAGAACAGATGCTGGCCGAGCCGAAGGTTTGGCTGGTCACCGGGGTGGCCGGATTCATTGGCTCCAACTTGCTGGAGGCGCTCCTCGGTTTGGACCAGCGGGTGATTGGATTGGATAATTACGCGACGGGTTCCCGCCACAATCTGGAGCAGGTGCGGAAATTGGTTGGTCCCGACAAGTGGAAGAATTTCCGGCAAATTGATGGTGACATACGGGACCTGGACACGTGCCAGCGCGCAAGCCAGGGAGTGAATTACGCGCTGCACCAGGCGGCCCTGGGCTCCGTGCCGCGGTCGATCGCGAACCCCGCTGACTTTCATGCGAGCAACGTCACCGGCTTCTTGAACGTGTTGGTGGCGGCTCGGGACAGCGGAACGAAGCGCCTGGTTTATGCCTCCAGCAGCTCCGTTTACGGCGATCATCCGGAGCTGCCCAAGGTTGAGGACAAAATCGGCCGCTGCCTTTCCCCCTACGCCGCCACCAAGCGCGCCAACGAACTTTACGCGGAGGTGTTCGCGCGGTGCTACCAAATGGAAACCATCGGCCTGAGATATTTCAATGTTTTCGGTCCGCGGCAGGATCCCAACGGGCCTTATGCCGCCGTCATTCCAAAGTGGATCGCCGCCATGATGAGAAACGAGCCGATTCACATCAATGGCGACGGCGAAACAACTCGTGATTTCTGTTACGTGGCCAATGTCGTGCAGGCCAACCTCCTTGCCGCAACCGTTCAAAAGCCTGAGGCGATCAATGAAATCTACAACGTCGCGGTGTGTGCGCGGACCAGCCTGAATCAACTTTTTGGTTTGCTGCGCGGCGAGCTCCTGCCAGATTATCCCCATTTGAAGGATTGCAGTCCCGTCTATTGTGATTTCCGTCCCGGCGATGTCCGGCACTCCGAGGCGGACATATCGAAAGCGGAACGCTTCCTCGGTTACAAGCCATCCCATACAGTTCAGCAGGGGCTGTCGGAAGCCTTGGATTGGTACCGTCAACACCTGTGACGGGATTTGATTTTATGAAAACCAGAAATAAGCGGAAAGTCCTGCTGGTCGTGCTAGTCCTGGGCATCCTAGCCCTCGGCGGCGGTTACGCCGGGTATCGGGGGTACAAGTCCATCCGGCAAGCCCACCTGATCAAACGAGCGCAGTATTACCTCACTACCAAGCCCGACGCGAAAAAAGCGCTGCTGTTCCTGCAACGCGTGCTTCGGTCCAATCCCCGGAACGTGGAAGCCTGCCGCCTCATGGCCGAATTGAGCGAGGCTGGCCGCTCGCCCGGCGCTCTGCTTTGGCGCAGTCGCGTGGTCGAACTCAATCCGCGCTCGTTGGATGACCGGCTGGCACTGGCCCAGAGCGCCATGATGTTCCGCGACTATGAGTTGGCGACCAACGCCCTCGAGGGTGTGGATGCGGCGGGCAAGAAAACCGCCGCCTACTACAACATTGCTGGTGTGGTAGCCTCGACGGTCGGCCAGTTTGCCCAGGCCGAGGCCCACTTCCTGGAAGCCGCCCGGCTTGAGCCGACCAACCCGGCCCCGCAATTGAACCTGGCTGTCGTGCGCCTCCAGGGCACCAACACGTCAGCCATGGCCGAAGCGCGCACCACGCTCAAGCGGCTATCTTCCGACCCCACCAATTCACTTCTGCGCTGCCAGGCCCTGCGCGAACTCGTGGTGGACTCCATGCGCTCCAGGCAGACGAATGCGGCTTTGGAGTTGTCCAGAAATTTGGTGCAGCAGACCAATTCGATTTTCAGCGACCGGCTCTTGCGGCTCGATGTGCTGAAGGGAAACCAAAATGCCGAATTCAAACCGGCGCTGGCCGCCTCTCAGCGCGAGGCCGGGACGAACACGGCAGACATTTATGAACTGAGCGTGTGGCAAATGACCAGGATTGGCCCCGCGGAAACACTGGCCTGGCTGCGGAGCCTGCCCAAGAACGCCCAAACCAATCAGCCGGTGGCGCTGTTGACCGCCGAGTGTTACACGATGCTTCGGGATTGGCGCGGACTCCAGAACTCTCTTAAACAACAGAACTGGGCCGAGCTGGAGTTCGTCCGCCACGCGTTCCAGACTCGCGCCCTGCGCGGGCAGGACTTGCCCGACGCGGCGAAAGCGGAATGGGATCTGGCATTGAAAACCGCCAACGGCCAAAAGGCGAGTCTCGTGATGCTGCTGCGTCTGGCCGCGCAATGGAACTGGCAGAGCGAAGGAGAGGACCTCCTCTGGACGATCGTCAATCGCTATCCAGGCGAGCAATGGGCCATCCGGGCGCTGACTCAGGACTTGCTCGCAGGCGGCCGGACGCGCCCATTAATGATGCTCTACAGCCAGCAAATGAAAAGGACGCCGTCGGATCTTTCGGTCAAAAACAATCTGGCTATGACCGCTCTTCTTCTCGACGCGCAGGAATTGAAACCACACGAGTTGGCGCGCGAGGTTTACCAGTTGGCGCCCACCAATGCGTTCTATGCGGCAACCTACGCGTTTTCCCTGCATATCCAGAAAAAGGACGCCGAGGCTCTCAAAGTCATGGAGCGGCTCAAGCCACAGGAGCTTCAGAACCCTTCCATCGCCGGTTACTACGGCCTTATTTTGAAAGCCACTGGAAGCAAAGAGAAGGCCAGGGCCTACCTGGACTGGGCGTTCAAAGGCCCCATGCTGCCCGAGGAACGAAAACTGTTTGAGGCAGCCAGGGCGGGAGTGTAGCGACGACATTTCGTAGCTGCAGTTGTGAAACTGCGGAAGTCGCCACCGCGGAGCAGATACGCCAATTCACATTGGCGGCTACGAG
>DASRKU010000131.1:0-5243 GCA_035648815.1 Verrucomicrobiia bacterium
CTCGAGCCAGGCGATGAACGCCAAGGATTCCCGATAAATCTCCAGCTTTTCGTGGTCAAAGAGCGTATTCATCAGATTAGGATTAAGAGAAAGATTAAGATTAGGAGCCTGGGCCGCGCTACCCAAAAAAGTGAAATGCGCCCTTTTGGCGTCGATCGGAAGGGAAACCCCGAAGGGTGAGGGATGGCAGCCGGAGTTCGGAGCGCCGCGCGATTAAACGAGGCCTTCGAGGACACTGGGGAGCCGTTCCAGGCAACGGTGCAGTGATGCGCGCGCGATCGTATGTTCGGAGGCGGACTGTTTTGGGAAGAGCACACGCCAGCCCGGAGCTTCCAGACACTGTTCGCGGGTGACCTCGACGAAGTTGCCGCTGCAGCCGATCCGCGCGTTGCGCATGAGCAGATCGGCGATTTGCACTGAAGCAATAATGATCTGATGGCTTTCGGCGCGATCGGGGTGATGATGGAAGCGCGCGGACTGGATCATGAGGTCCGGAAGATGATTACGTTCGAGGTAAAGCGCGCCCAATTCGGAATGGTTGATTCCCAGGACTTCCGTTTCGATTTGCGCCAGGTCTTGTGTTGCCTCCGCGGCCCTTCGGTGTATTTCTGCAAAATGCTCCGGGAACGACCAGGCCATTGCGATTTTGCCGACGTCATGGACCAGGCCCGCGATGTAGTCGGATTCATCCGGAGGCGGTTGGATGAGGCTGACGACCTCCCGGGTGATGATGGCGGTGCCGATGCAATGCTGCCAAAAATCGCGCCAGGGAAATGAGCACTGAGTCGAGAGTCTTTGGAAGTCTTCGATGATGGGGGTGACCATTGTGAGCTGGCGAATTTGGCGGACTCCCAGGTAAAAAACGGCTTCTTCGATACTGTTGACCGGCGTCGTCAAACCGTAGTAGACGGAATTGACGAGGCGCAGCAGGCGGGCGGTGAGGCTGGGATCGCGCCGAATGATTTCCGAGATCTGTGCTGAGTAACGCTGTTCGGCGAACAGCAAACCTTGAAGCGCTTTGTTGATGCTGCTCAGCGAGGGCAGTGAGGGACAGAGTTCAAGCCGCGCTTCGATTTCTTTGTGTTCAAGCTGACCCAGGCTGCGCTGCGTGGAGGGTTGGGTCATAGATTCAGGTTATGCTCATAAATTATCGGCTGAGAATTCCTGAACTTAAGCCGTAACTGTTCAGAAAAAACGAGCGTAACCACGGATGAACACGGATGAACACGGATTTTAAGAGGAGAACGTATCCGTACCACAAGTTGAAGGTTCATACACTTTTGGCAAAGACTCAAAACGTGCCCTCACCCCGTCCCTCTCCCATCCGATGGGAGAGGGTGGCCGGAGGCCGGGTGAGGGTTCTTCTAATCCGTGTTCATCCGTGTTCATCCGTGGTTGAAAATGAATGGTTACACCTCAAGCGTCGGCAATTTTTGCCGATCCAGCACCGGACCGCGCATGTGTAACACTCGGATTTATTTAGCTATCATGAAATCTTTTTTTCGACGCAGAAACTTCGCTTGTTTGTTGGCCGGGGCTGTCCTCGCCACGATGGGGGTCTATGGAACAGCACGAACCTGGGCAGAAGGTTACCTGGCGAAGGTTGGTCCAACTCCATTGCGCTTTCAGGCCCTTAGAGTGGAGGCGACTTTGCCTCCATTAGCAGTTGAGCCTGAGACTCGTGCCGACGATGTGGAATCCTCCCAGTCAGCGGGCAATGATGCGTCTGTCAGCGGGTCCTCCACTGGAATTCCGGCCGAGTTACTGGCGCCTTATGCGATGTGGTGGAGCCGGTTTGCCGGGACAAATAGCGTTGAGTCCATGCCGGCAGGAAACCCGGGATTCCCCACCAATTCCTTCGTGGGGATTCCCCCGGCAAGCGATTTGCTCCCGGTCAGCCCGGAAATGCTTGTCGAGTATTTTAAACCGGTGCAGGGTCCTACCAACAGCGCCAGCGCGACTGTCATGGTACCTTTGGGCTTTACCCCGGCTGCTCCTCCAGCCCGAGGCTCTTCAGCCGTTTATCGATCCCCATGATGTGCCGAACCCAGGCGGGCCGTTTTACGATGTGGTTGAAAACCGCGCGCCTGATTTGCGCAGTCTTTCTTTTTCTGTCTTGCATGAGGCTGGTTGCCGCGCCAGCCACCCAGGAATCCACCGTGACCGCGGTGGTGTCGAGCGCGATCCTCGGATCTCCAGCTCCTCTCCTGGAATCACCGGCTCTGACGAATCCGCCGGTTCCGGTCCCTTCCTCCAGCGTCAAGCCCCCGATCAAGCTGGTGACGAACAACGCGCCGGCCAATCTCATCAACTATTTTTCCGCCACCAATGGACTGCCAAAGAAAGGGATGTCGCAGGAGGAATGGCTGGTTCACCAGACGCAGCACCTGGAGCTGGCGCGATATCTTCGCAACAGCCGTCAGCCGGCCGAGGCTGAGCCGCTGCTGGTTGAATTGCTGGACGATCGGTCGCCGGAATTGCTCAAACAATCTGCTTTGCTGGAGCTGGCGGCGCTGGCGCAGGATCAGAACGACCTGCCCCGTGCACAACAGGTTTACGCCCAGTTCCTCTCCAAATGGCCTGAAGACCTGCGAGTTCCTGAGATTTTGCTGCGGCAAGGAATGCTCTTCCGCAAGATGGGAATGTACAACCTGGCGTTCACAAAATTTTACGGGGTCATGACCAGCGTTCTGGTCTTGAGAAACGATCAGCTCGATTATTATGTCCGGCTGGTCCTGCAAGCGCAGATGGAGATTGCCGAAACGCAATATGAACTCGGGAAATACACGGATGCCGCGGATTTTTTTGCCCGGCTCCTGAAGCAAAACAATCCGTCCCTCAACAAATCCCAGATTACTTACAAGCTGACGCGCTGCCTTGTTGCGCTGGGTCAGTATGCCGAGGCTGTGTCGCAGTCGCAGGATTTTTTGGCGCGGTATACGGATGCGCCCGAGCAGCCGGAGATGCGTTTTTACCTGGCATTGGCGTTGAAGGAAATTGGGCGCAACAGCGAGTCGCTGCAGCAGGTGTTATTGCTGTTGCAGGAGCAGCGCAGTCGGACCAAGGACCGGCCGGAACTTTGGGCGTATTGGCAGCAGCGGGCCGGAAACCTGATTGCCAACCAGCTTTACCAGGAAGGCGATTACACCAAAGCGCTCAAGATTTACATGAACTTGAGCCAGCTCGACGCTTCGCCGCAGTGGCAAATCCCGGTGCAATACCAGATTGCCATGACGTATGAGCGCTTGTGGCAGCCGCAGAAAGCGACCGAGACGTACGACGCGATTCTGGCCCGCGAAAGCCAGCTGGGCGCCAGCGCCTCGCCGGAGCTCAAAACGGTATTTGAAATGGCGCGTTGGCGGGTCCAATTCATCCAGTGGCAAAGCAAAGCCGAGGCGGTCAACCATCAACTGCACATGGCCGCAGCCACCAACAGGTCCGATAGAGCCAGCCTGGCCGAAGGCGCTATTGCTGTCCCATGACCGACGCCGTTTTTCCCTCCTTTGTGGCCGAATTGTCCGCGCATCTGCGCGGATTCCTGTCGCTGTGCGAACAAACCCTTGGACTGGTGACCGTTGAAAACCACGTGCTGGCCGGTGCTGGAGACTATCAAGGATTCGAATTTTACCAGGGTAGAAAAGCCTTGCTATTGCGACTGGATGAGGCTCTTAATCTGTTGCGTACGTGGCGTCAAGCCTGGCAACGGCTCGATGCGGGCGAACGCGCACGGTATGCAGAAGTGAAACAGTTGCTCCAGGCGGTTCAGGACTCGCTAGTCAAGATTCTCGTGCTCGACCGTGAAAACCAGCAGGGCCTGCTGCGGCGGGGACTGGTTCCGGCCAGGCACGTGCCGGCCTTTGCCGGCAGGGCACCGCTCCATGCGGCGCGAGTCTATAAGCGCCACTCTCCCTGATTATGTCTATTGAGAAAATCATCGTCCTCGAGGACGATTTGATCGTTCGAAAGAATCTGGAACACCAATTGAGGCAGCGCCGCTACGATGTGGCTTCAGTTTCCACCATCGCCGCGGCGCAGGAATATCTTAACAAGGACAACTTCGATCTGATCTTTTTGGACGTTCGCCTGCCCGACGGCGACGGCACGGATCTTCTAAAGTCTCTCCAATTGCGTCCGCAGCGCCCGCTCGTCGTGATGAGCACGGGATTCGGCTCGGTCGAATCCGCAGTCGAGTGCATGAAGAACGGCGCCTTTGACTACCTGATCAAACCCTACTCGGCTCAGCAGATCGAGGTGGTGCTCAAGAAGGCGGAGGAATTCACGCAGTTGGTTCGGGTCAATCGTTTCCTGAGCCAGGACGAGGATGCGGGGTACGAATTATTGGGTCAAAGCGGGGCGTTGGACAACTTGCGGCTATTAATACGCAAAGTCGCGCGCACCCTGGCCACGGTGCTGATTCAAGGCGAAAGCGGCACTGGCAAGGAATTGGTCGCCCGCGCTCTTTACCGCGAAAGCCCGCGCGCCAATGCCCCTTTCATACGAGTCAATTGCGCCGCCATTCCCGAAAACCTGATCGAAAGCGAGTTTTTCGGCCATGAAAAGGGCTCCTTCACCGGCGCGCTTACCAAGCGCGAAGGCCGGTTTGAATTGGCCCACGGCGGAACGATCCTGCTCGACGAGATCAGCGAAATTCCATCCAACCTCCAGGCCAAGCTCTTGCGCGTCCTGCAGGAGCGTGAGTTCGAGAGAGTCGGGGGCAACCGCACCATCAAGGTCGATGTCCGGGTCATCGCCACCACCAATCGGCGGCTCGAAGAAAGCGTCCAGAAAAACCAGTTTCGGGAGGATCTCTACTTTCGGCTCAACGTCGTGCCCATCCACGTGCCGCCGCTTCGGGAGCATTCTGAAGACGTGCAGTTCCTGGCTGAAGAGTTCATGCGCCGGTTTGCCCGCAAACACGGAATTCATGCCCACGGCTTTTCAGATTCCGCCTTGCAGTTGCTCAAGGGCCATCGCTGGCCCGGCAATGTGCGCGAGTTGCAGAACGTCATCGAACGCGCGGTCATCCTGTCCGGCGAAAGCGGCGTGCTCGATGCCGATCACCTCGGTTTGGCCGGGACCTCGGCTGGGGCTTCCGCCGAGTCCGCCCCATCCGGAACCGCGGCTGCGGGCACTGGCGTGTCAACGCTGGCGGAACTGGAAAAGCGCCACATCTTCGCGGCGCTCGAGCGGTGCAAGGGCAACCGCACCCATGCGGCGAAATTGCTCGATATCAGCATCCGCAC
>DASRKU010000132.1:0-2491 GCA_035648815.1 Verrucomicrobiia bacterium
ATAAACAAAGATGCTAAAATGGAATAACCTAGCACTGGAATTTGGCACAGCTGGTCCTGAAGTCCAGAGGGAGAATCGATATACAAATTTTCGCGCGCCGGTGTCCATTAGGTAAAGAAGCGCAAGGTCCTATTCATGAAACCATCACCGGAACCGGATGCGGCCGAACAGTCCTGGCGACTGTCTCCGCGGCTATGGATTGTCGTCCTCATTTTCCTGCTGGTAATTGTTCTCTCCATCCTCTTGCCGGGTCGCCACAAGCAACCAAGTGCCGGGGATTCAGCCGATAAGGCCGCGTCGGGAGCGGCATCGGGCCATGCCTCAAGTTCCTTTTCGGTGACGCGCAGGCCTCATGGTTTCGGAGCCGATCGGTCCCCGGCTGCGACCCCGGAGGAAATCGTCGCCGCCAAAGTGAAGCAGTTCGGCCGGATTCGGCGCGAGACGGCGCGGGGGCTTGCGCGGCATTTGGGCAAGGAGGTTCCAGCCGAGGTGGAGCAATTTTTTGACGCCATGGACAGTGGGGATTGGGAGGAGATCCAGATGCGGTTTCGAGGGATCGCCAAGCGGGCGGGCCGGTATGACTATTCGACTGAGCATGCGCCGGAGCTGGACTCGTTCTGGCGACCGGTGCAGGAAGCCTTCGGCGCGGCCGAACAAGCTCATGCCTGGCCCGCCCAGCAACTCCTGGACTACGGCAACGCAGTCCTTGGCTCCCTTCGCCCCGGCATGGTTTTTGTGGGCGGCACCGACTCGGGTTGTTTCATTCCAACCATGATGAACGAGACCAGCGACGGCGAACGCCACGTCGTGCTGACGCAGAACGGCCTGACTGATGCCACATACTTGGATTATCTCAAATACCTTTATGGTGATCAGATGGCCATGCCGACACACGAAGATTTGCAGCGCGCGTTCCAGACTTACACCGAGGACGCCCAGAAACGATATCTTCACGATCAAGAGCATCCCGATGAACCCAAGCAGCTCCGGCCTGGTGAGGACATCAGCTTTGGGCCTGATGGCAAAGCGAACGTGCGCGGCCAGGCGGCAGTCATGTCCATCAACGAACTAATTTTGAAAACCATGCTGCAAAATAATCCGAATCTCTCCTTTGCAATGGAAGAGTCGTTTTCACTGCCTTCCACGTACGTCGGCGCCGCGCCGCTGGGTCCCATTTTCGAACTTCGGGCGCAGGATGGGGACAAAGGAATGTCCGCTGATGCGGTGGCGCAATCGCTGGATTACTGGCGCGCCGAGGCCCAACAACTCATAGCCGATCCAGCCTCGGCTACTTCCAAGGATACGATGAAATCGTGGTCTCATGATCTGGCGGCGCAGGCCCATCTTTTTGCCGCGAACAAATTTCCGGATCAAGCGGAGCAGGCGTATCGGCTGGCCGGCGAAATGGCGCCCGATTCGCCGGAGGTAACATTCGGCTACGTCGACTTGCTTGTGCAACAAAAGCGGCTGGGCGAGGCTGCGCAAGTGGCCCAGGCCGCGCTGAAGAGCGCGCCCGACAATAAAATGCTCAAGGATCTGGCGCAGAGAATCCTTCAGATGAAGTAGTCAGCGTACCAAAACCCGGTAGCAACGGCGCTGCTGCGCCGTTGGCGCCGCGCATCAGCGGCGCAACCTGGGAACCGGCTTGCACGCGCGAATAGTTCCATTCCGCCCGCTGATACGCGGGCGGGACATCGGCGCAGCGATGTCTCTACCAAAACTCAGCAGCGGCACAACGTCGTGATTAAATGTTTGCCGCGCTCTCACGAGACGCGGCCACGGGGTTACTCACGATGCGGGGAATGGCGTGGCACACTTTTTCCCAGCCTGGAAAGTTCCACAGGTTCGGAAAATCCCGGCATTGCTGCGGCTTCACCGGTTGGACCGAGCAATCGTTGCCATCCAGGAAAACGCATTCGCCGTTCGGCTTTTCAGCCAGGGACAAGCCGCGGCGATCCTCGCGCAAGCGCATGAACTGCTGGATGAAATCGTGCTCGCTCAGCCCTTTGAATGCCGCCAGTCGCGCCAGCTCGGCATCCGTCATGCGCACCTGTCCCGGCCACCGGCAGCACGCCGTGCAACGTTGACATTCGTAAAAGATCGGCACCAGGCAATCATAGTCAATCCATCTCCTTGCGCCAAGGTCACGCTGCCCTCGGATGGAGAGTGGGCTAGGCCCCGGCTGATGGAGCATGTGCCGGGTCGCGGCCTTGCAAGGCTTCCGCCCACCGCTTCAGCAGCGGGCCGTTTTTCCCGTGCATGGGGTCCTGAGCCGGGAAAGGGACTCGCGCAATGTTTTCATCGGCCTGGGGACGTTCCTGTGGTCGGCCGTAATTCATATCCCAGTCCTGCCCCGCTGGGTAAGCGCCCACCACTCCGAAATCGCTGCTGGCCCCTAAATTCTTGTGCGCCACACCAGCGGGCAGGACCAGGACATTGCCGGCCACAACCCTTTGTTTGACTCCGTGCTCTCCCCCCAACTGCCTGTCTC
>DASRKU010000133.1:0-4658 GCA_035648815.1 Verrucomicrobiia bacterium
GAAGTGGCCGCGTGTGACCGAAGCCCAACTGCGCAAGGTGCTCATGGGCCGGGACAAATACCGCGAATGAGAATTCTTCTGGGTCATGACAAATCATGACAGAATTATTGCATTTTGATTCGTAGAGGTTCGTCCCAGCAAGAAGCACCGGCTGCGGGCAGCGCGGCCCTACCAATCTGTCGACCGCGGCTGCAGAACATGGCTGCACTGCCGCGCAGCCGGACGCACACAGTGCGCCCCTACCTAAAGGCAGGTTGTCAGCCTTCGTTTCCTTCGTTTGCTTCGTATGCAAGATTTTCCGGGTTCGTGTTAACCCAGCATCACCGGAAACGATAAGGGTTTACTTTTTTTCGATTCGGGATAACGGTTCGGTTCGATATGTTGCGGCTGTCGTTCGGAGTTGGGCGGAGAAACAAGACCTTCGCGATGACCGAAAGAACAGCAATTTACCCGATGCTCCCGTGAACAACGCTCGCACGCCAGATCCCGTTGGCGACGGGGCCGTGCCTGTCGGCGCTCTGCCGGGCGCCCGGTCAGCCCTCGTGCTGCTGCTGCTGATCAATTTGTTCAACTACATAGATCGCTATGTGCTGGCAGCGGTGGTGCCGGATATACGGCGAGCTTTCTTCAGTTCCACAAGCGGGCCGCCCTCAGCGCTGGACTCCTTCCTCGGCTGGTTCCAACACGCATTCGGTTTCAAACCTGAAAATGCGCTGCTGGGAATATTGTCCACGGCATTCATGCTCACGTTCATGGTCGCCGCGCCGATCTTTGGACGCCTGGCGGAAAGCCGCTCGCGGTGGAGCCTAATCGGCGTCGGGGTGATCCTCTGGAGCCTGGCCAGTGGCGCGACGGGGTTGGCCGGAACCTTTCTAATCCTGCTGCTCACGCGATGCTTCGTCGGGATCGGCGAAGCCGCTTACGGACCGGTGGCTCCTACCGTGATTTCCGATTTTTATCCCATCGCCATCCGCGGCCAGGTGTTGGCGCGGTTTTACATGGCCATTCCGGTCGGCAGCGCGCTGGGGTATGTGCTGGGCGAACAGGTGGCGAATCATCTCGGCTGGCGCTGGGCATTTTACCTGGTTGTGATTCCGGGAATCGCGCTGGGTTGTTGGGCCCTGCGGAAAAAGGAACCGCCCCGCGGCCGCGCGGACCTCACCGGCGAAATCGCCCCCGTCCGGGTGAAGTGGAAGGATTACCTGATTCTGGCGCGGACGCCTTCGTATGTATTGAACACGCTAGGCATGTGCGCCATGACCTTCGCGATCGGCGGCATCGGCTTCTGGATGCCTGATTACGTCAAGGAATACCGCGGTGTGGCCGGACCGTCGGTGACGATCTTTGGCGCGGTGCTGACGCTTGCCGGGGTGACAGGCACACTGCTGGGCGGGATGGCGGGCGATGGGCTGCGGAAGCGTTTCCCCGGATCGTATTTCCTGGTTTCGGCCGCGGCGATGTTCGCGGGATTTCCCCTGTTCCTCGCGGTGCTTTACGTCGGTTTTCCGCTGGCCTGGGTTTTTATTTTCCTGGCCTGCTTCTGCCTGTTCTTCAACACCGGCCCGACCAACACCATTCTGGCCAATGTCGTCCATCCGTCCATTCGCGCCACGGCCTTCGCGGTGAACATTTTCTTCATTCACGCCCTGGGCGATGTCCTATCGCCGGTGCTCATTGGAATCATTGCGGATAAATCCAACATGAACGTCGCGTTCCTGGTGGTCGGCGTGATGTTTCTCGTGAGCGGCGTGTTCTGGGCCATCGGCGCCCGTTACCTGGCGCGCGACGTCGCCCTGGCGCCGACGCGCCTGTCCCCGAACTCTTCCGGTCTGTCGGCCGCCTGAGGTGCCGCTGTTCCTTTTCACGAGCGCCTTTCTCGGATAAGGAGTGGGGACGGAGCGTCCCCATTGATTTTTAAGAAGATTCACAGTGGGGACGAGCCGTCCCCACTCCTATCCTTGCTGTCATGCTTTTAACAAAAAGGAGCAGAAGAATTGTCTTCTTCCGCTCCTGATCCGACCTGCGTTAGGGTTAGGCTTGGGTATCCAAAAGTGGTTGTGTGCCGGAGGAGTCGGTGGAGGACTGGGTCGTGGCACTGCTGTTGTCGTTGTCTCCGTCGGTGTCAACAGGTTTGGCGCCGTGATGGTGATGGTGGCCATGGACAGACCCGGCTGTCTGCAAGTCCTTCTGCAAGCTTGCGAACGCCTGTTTCGCGCCCGAGATGTCGCCGGATTGCAGGGCTGTTGAGAGCGCTGCAAAGTCCGAGTTGGCCTGGGAGTTGGCCCCAAACGGCGCATTCTGTTGGGTGGTGTCAGTGGTTGCGGCGGTGTTCGGCTGGAGGTCCTGCCCCCAGGCGGCGAAGGCGTTTTGGGCACGCGTTAAGTTTCCCGATTGAAGCGCGCTGCCAAGGGTTTTAATGTCCTGCATTTGCTGCTGCCATTGGCTTTGAATCTGTTTCAGGTAGGAATTTGTCGCTGATGAAACTCCGGATACACTCATAGTCTATTTGATTTATTGTTTCTATTCCGCAGTGCTTGCATCGGCTGGATCAAGGCCGACTTTAGAATTGCGGGATTCAGAAAATCCGGCCGCCTCGAAGCTGGACAATCTCAAGTCAAACTGTCGTGTCCGTCATCTGCTTTTCATCAGAATGAGACAGTGCGCGCAGGAGTTTTGCAGATTCGTTTTTACCACGGATGAACACGGATGGACACGGATAAAGAGGGGAAAACTATTCCAGGCTACCTCACGGACAGAGTCCCCTTAATTCTTTCCCCATCCGTACGACAATTTCGAAAGTTCACGCATTGTTGGCAAAGACTTAAAACGTGCCCTCACCCCGTCCCTCTCCCATCCGATGGGAGAGGGTGGCCGGAGGCCGGGTGAGGGTTTCTTTTGATCGTGATTGCAGCTTTGCCTCGCCTTATCTGTGTCCATCCGTGTTCATCCGTGGAAAGAGAATCAGATTAAGAGGTTTATCGGCCAGCGGCCGTCAGTGTCCCCCCGTCACGGTGTAACCTGCTTTGCGCAAATCTTCCGCCAGGTCTATTTCCATCTGCAACGCGGCCTCGTAGGGCATCGGGTTGAGGTGCGCGAATAATTCCGGCAGCAGGCGCATGCCGAAGCGCTTGACGATCGAGGCGACTTTGATCCCTTTCTTATGATTTGCAAACCGTTCTTCGGGCGATAACCCGGTCATGCCGACGTAGACGCAGGGTTTTTTTGGATTGCGCCTGGGATTGGCGGCTTGGACGCTGCGGACTTTTCCTGCGGCGCGATTGAGCAACACCACGTAGACATTGTGATGTTGCGCCGGTTGGGCCTGGGCTTTCGGCCGGTGCTTCTTGAGAGTCCTGCGTTTCACTCGGAATCATACTGTAACAGGCCATGTCAAATTTCAGCCCCAAATGGCGTCGGCAGTGGTTTTGTGGAATTCGGAGATCCTGTAGCGATACCAGGGGTTCTGCGACCCCTCCGGGGTCGACCGGCAACTCGCAACGCCGATCCGGGGGTCTTCCACTGCGCTGCGACCCCCGGCTACTTTCTGGCAAGCCTCCGGCTTGCTCCTGATCCCGGCGTTACCCCCAGTCGCCCCCAGCCCGTCGAGCCCTTCGAGAAGCTGAGAAGTTTATGGATTCACGGTATCGTCAGCACGACGCGGAATCTGGCTTTGCCGCTCATCATGCGGTCGTAAGCGTCTGCAACTTTTCCGAACGGATACTCTTCGTTCATCGATCGTACGCCGGTCATCAAGCTGAACTTCAGGGTGTCCTGCGAATCAATCGCCGTTCCCGAATACCATCCTTTGACCGAGCGCGCACCGCCGATAAGCACCAATGGCGAGACCTGCATCGACTGCGCGGCGCCGATGACGATCAACGTCCCATTCAGGCCGAGGCCGCCCTGCACGGCGGACATGGCGTCGCCGTTCGTGACTGTGGCGAGAATCACCTTGGCGCCGCCGAGCTTCTGCAATTCCGCGGCCGGGTCCTGCGCCTGGCTGTCGATGTAATGATGCGCGCCGAGTTTCTTTGCCAGCGCTTCCTTGTCCTTTCCGCGCGCGATGCCCACCGTCCTGAATCCCATCTTCGCCGCGTACTGGACTCCAAGGTGGCCCAGGCCGCCCAGGCCAAGCACGGCGACCACATCACCACCACGCGCATTGCTGTTGCGCAAAGCGTTGTACGTGGTTATGCCGGCGCACATCAAGGGCGCGGCTTCGACCGGTGTTAAATCCACCGGCACTGCCGCCACCGCAATCGCCGGAGCAACCATGTACTCCGCGTACCCGCCGTCGAAGGAAATCCCGGTGATCCGGTGGGCAACCTGGCAGCCAAAAAAATCGCCGTGGCGGCAGGCGTCGCAATACCCGCAATGGCCGCCATGCCAGCCGACGCCGACGCGATCGCCGGTTTTCCACTGCGGCACACCCGTGCCGACGGCATCCACAACCCCCACCACTTCGTGACCGGGAATGCGCGGGTACTCCAGGCCCGGCCACGAGCCTTCCTTGACGAGAGAATCGCTATGGCAGACACCACACGCCTGCACTTTGATCCGCACCCAGCCCGGGGCGGGTTGTGGGATTTCACGTTCGACAATTTCAAACGGCCCTTTGGGCCGGGCGATCTGGGCGGCACGCATTCTTGACATAAACA
>DASRKU010000134.1:0-10589 GCA_035648815.1 Verrucomicrobiia bacterium
GAGCCCCCGCCGATCATGATTCCAACCATCCCGGCAATGGATATTCCCGACAGCACCAACGCCGCCGAAGCGATGTCTCCATTTGACCGGCAATTTGTGGCCATGGCGCACAAGGTCATTTACACCGGC
Source organism: Verrucomicrobiia bacterium (assembly GCA_035648815.1). Classification (GTDB taxonomy): domain Bacteria; phylum Verrucomicrobiota; class Verrucomicrobiia; order Limisphaerales; family BOG-1460; genus DASRKU01. Next base: position 130 of record DASRKU010000134.1, read on the forward strand.
GGCTGGTGGCTCCTGGCCATTCTCGTCCTGCTGCTCACCTGGAGCATCTATCGGCGCTATCGAAAAATGGCGCGGCGAAGACGCCAGATGGAGGGCGACGGTTTCGAAGACAGCTACGAGGAGGAAATCACGGACGGCGAAGAGTGATCCGGGTTTTATCTTCTGCCAATCACCCAAAAAAAGGCCCGCTGGCTTTGACGCCTCCTCTCCTGTAGTGTGTCGAAACTATGTTCGACACGATAACGGCACAGATCACCACCGGGGCGGACAAACTTGCTCACTTGCGGAGGTTTCTTTGACGTCCCGGGCGCGCAGAAAAGATTGGACGAGTTAAACGCCTTGATGGCGGCCGAGTCGTTCTGGAACAATCGCGAGCAGGCGCAAAAGTTCATCGATGAAGCCAATTCGCTTCGCGGCAAAATAGAGCCGCTGCTCAAAGCGGAGAAGCAATTGGAGGATTTCCGGGTGATGGTGCAGTTGGGCGAAGCCGAGCCCGAATCCGCGCAGCCGGGCATTCAAAAAGAACTCGAAGCGGACCTGGCCGGATTTTTCAAAGAACTCGATGCCCTTGAACTGCGGGTGTTTCTCAACGGGCCGCACGACAAGAGCAACTGCATTTTGAGCATCAACGCCGGCGCGGGCGGCACCGAAGCCCAGGACTGGGCCGAAATGCTTTCGCGGATGTACCAGCGCTGGGCCGAATCCCGGGGCTGGAAAGTGGAGGTGACCGACGCGTTGCCCGGCGAAACCGCGGGCCTCAAGAGCGTCACGCTGTTTTTGACCGGCGAGTTCGCATACGGCTACGCCAAAGCCGAACGCGGGGTCCACAGGCTGGTGCGAATTTCCCCCTTCGACTCAAACAAACGACGGCACACCAGTTTCGCCAGTGTGGATGCGATTGCGGAAATCGAAGAGGAGGACCAGGACATGGCGATTCCGCCCACCGAGTTCCAGGTCGACACATTTCGTTCGGGCGGCAAAGGCGGGCAGAACGTCAACAAGGTGGAAACGGCTGTTCGCATCACGCACCTGCCCACGGGCCTGGTGGTTGCCTCCCAAAGCCAGCGCTCCCAACACCAGAATCGCGCCACGGCCATGAAATTGTTGCTGTCCAGAATCTACGCCCAGCGCGTGGACGCGCAGAAAGCCGAGATGGAACGCTTTTACGGCGAGAAGGGCAGCATCTCCTGGGGAAACCAGATTCGCAGCTATGTCTTTCAGCCCTACCGCATGGTCAAAGATCTCAGAACCGGAGTCGAAACCAGCAACGTCCAGGCGGTGATGGACGGGGATCTCGACCCGTTCGTGCATGGATGGCTGCGGGCGGGATGCCCGGCCAAACGGATTCAGGGCGTGAAAGACGAAGAGGAATAAGATCGCCACCCCGCAGAATCCACGCAAACTGAGCGCCCCATGAATCCAACACGACTTCAAAAACTGGCGCGGCAACACGGCACGCCAGTCGTTGTGATCGATCACGCCATTATCCGGAAAAATTACGCCGAGTTCAAAAAGCATCTCCCCAAAGTTCAGGCCTACTACGCCGTCAAGGCCAACCCCGCGCGCGAAATTGTCCAGACACTCTACCGGGCCGGGTCCAGTTTTGACGTGGCCTCGCTCCCGGAATTCATGCTCGTCTATGAAAACATCCGCCGCCTCCCCCCCAAGGCGCAGCAGGATTTCATTTGGGACAAAATCATTTACGCCAACCCGATCAAGCCCCGGGAGACGCTGCAGGCGCTCGACAAATACAAGCCGCTGGTGACGTATGACAATCTGGATGAGCTGAAAAAAATCAGGCAGTACGCCCCCCATGCCGGCGTGGTGCTTCGCCTGCGCGTGCCAAACACCGGCTCCATGGTGGAACTGTCCAGCAAGTTCGGATGCGATCCGGGGGAAGCCGTCGACCTGGTCCAGGCGGCTTATGATATGGGCCTCGTCGTCGAGGGCCTCAGCTTCCACGTCGGCAGCCAATGCACCAACTTCGAAAATTTTGTCCAGGCATTGAACATGGCCTCGGCCGTCATGAAGGAATCCCGCAGCCGCGGCCATGAAACCAAGATCCTGGATATCGGCGGCGGCTTCCCCGCCCCCTACAACCGCCACGTCAAGCCCTTCGGACAGCTTGCCAGGAAAATCAACGCCGAAATCGAACGCCTGTTCCCCAACGACATCCAGATCCTGGCCGAGCCCGGCCGGTTCCTCGTCGCCACAGCCGCCACTTCGATTGCCCGCATCATCGGCCGCGCCGTCCGGGACGGCAAACCCTGTTATTATATCGACGACAGCGTCTACCACACGTTCAGCGGCATCATCTTCGATCATTGCCAGTACCCGCTGAAATCTTTTACGGCCGGAAAAAAGGAAATCTGCGCCGTCTTCGGCCAAACCTGCGACGGCCTGGACACGCTCTCACAATCCGAGGAACTCCCCGAACTGGAAATCGAAGAGCTGGTGTACGCGGAAAACATCGGAGCCTACAGCAACGCCTCCGCCACCTGGTTCAACGGTTTTCCACCGGCAAAAGTCGTTCACGTGAACGTGCTCAGGACGGGATGAGGGCGAACTCCGCGAGGAGTTGTTCAATCTCCGGCAAATCGGCGCAGGCGGGGGTGAGAACGAGCGCGCCCAAAACACCGCCGGGGCGGGCGATGCATCGGATCATGCCGTTCTCAAAGGTCCAGCGCAGATGTTCGGTCGAGAGGCGGTTTTGCTGCAAAGCAAACACGGCGTCGGACACGTCACGCATGGCCTGCAGAAGCTGGGGTTCACCGATTTCGGGCTGGCAGCTTTTTACGGCCAACGTGCGGTCCGCGAGGCGGGCGCCACAGGCGAGGACGCCGTTATGGCCCGCGGCTTGTTCCAGCCAGGATTGAATGGTCGTGTGCATCATGAGCCTGGGGGCGGGTTGGCCGAGAGGACAAACACTCTCCGGTCCGCTTGCAGCAACATGACCGCCCGACTGTCCTGGGAATCGACTTCCAGGCGATCAGGGCGGGCCTGGTTCAGGGACTTCGCCAGAGAAGCGGAAATTTTCAGGATATCCTGGAGCAATTGAATTCGACTTTCGATGGCACTGGATTGCCATTCGTAAAAGAGCTCTCCGGTGTTGGAGCATAGCACAATCTCCTGGATGCGCCTGCGCGAGACGACGGAAGAGGCAGCGCGGGTTGACTTCAGTCCGTCCGGGGCCGGCCCGTCAGATTCGGGAGGAACGATCTCGCCGGCTGCTTCGTCGTGCAAGCGGGCGGCTTCCATGACCAGCGATTCCCAGTTTGCGTCGATGGTCTGCCGCGCGGGCCGCGAAAACGGCTTCAGGTGGAATTCCCCGCCCGAGAGGCCAAGGAGTTGGAAAAGCGCCGCCTCGCCCTGCGCCGATCCCATCTCCGCGTGCTGGATGGAACCGTCATGAATGAAGATCCGGCCCGACGCATTGGGCGAGGTCACTTCCAACACGGACGACTTTCGGCCCAGACATTCCATTTGCAGCACCTCCGGCAAGCCGACCTGCCGCAACATCCCGCGAAATCCTTCAGGCGGAGCAGAGGCAACGCTCTCCAGAGCGGCGTAAATTTTGTCGAGTCCGCTTGCGATTTCCGTTTTGTCAAAAAACAGCGCGGCGCCATTCTGCAGGCTTTGAGCGCGGTGCTCAGGAGTCGCGCTCGATGTCAGAATCACCAACTGCAATTCCGGATGCGTGCGCTTCAGCAGCGTCAATAATTGCAGTCCATCCATGATCGGCATCCGGATGTCCAAAACTGCAAGGTCGATTGCGTTTTCCTTGAGGCACGCTAGAGCGGGAGCGTAATGGTCGGCTGTGTGAACAATCCACGCCCCGGGTCGATACGTCAGCAGGAACTCCTTGAAAAAGGAAGTGAACGCGACATCATCATCCACAAGCAATATGCGTCGGGCTCTCGCCGGCTGCTGCCCTGGAGAATCAACACTCATGCGGCTCCAAGGAAATGCAGGAATTCCAGCGATCTCGCCGCTGCGCGGCGCACCGCGTCATCGCTGTCGGACAGCGCGGTCATCAAACCCGATGCGGCCCGCTGATCGCCCAACCGGCCAAGCGTCTCCGCCGATGCCAGGCGAATGTCCCTGTCCGCATCGGCCAACAGCTCGATGAATGCGGAAAAGACCTGCCGTTCTTTCTGACCTGCGGCCGTGAGCACTTTTGTGCTTTCGTCCATGACGGGCTGAACGGTGCTCTCTCCCAATTGCTGCAGGACGCTGCTGGCGGCATAGCGCACCGCCTGGTCACCCGAATTATAGGCGACGCGCAGCTCGGGCACAACGCGCCGGGCTTCCTCGGTCTGCATCCATTTGAAATCGATCCGCTGCAGCGCCGGGGCGGCTGCATGCCGGACGTTGCTTTCGGCATCCACGAGGGCCATGACCAGGGGCCCGATCGCCCGCGGGTTCCGGCTCCGCCCAAGCGACGCAACCGCGGCTTCCCGGACGTCGGCATCCGAATCGGCCAGGGCGGCGGCCAGCCCGTCCAGGGCCTGGGGATCGGGAATTCGGCCCAGGGCATCGGCCGCCGCGCGGCGCACGTCCCACATCGGATCTTTGAGCAACTCGATCAGGGACCCCGCCGCAGGCTGGGTTTTGAGTTTTGCGACCGCCTCGATGGCAGCGACGCGGGCGCGGTGGTCGGAATGTTTGAGCATGCTGACGAGGGCATCGGCTGCTTTGCCGCCGCCAAAATGGCTGAGCGCCTCGATCGCGGCCACGGAGACGGCGTGATCGGGAGATTTTAGCGCGGGCAGGAGAGAATTGAGGACGCGTTCATCGGCGATATCGCCGAGTGCGTGAAGAGCGGCGACCTGCAGGTTATAGAGGCCGCCTTGAAGGACGGTTTCCAGGGCCTCAATGGCTTCGGCGCCGTGGGCCGCGGCCAGCGCCGGTTGTCCGCGGGCGATGGAAAACCAGATTTCCTCCTTGCTGTTGGCCGGGTGCCAGCGCTGGCGCTCCAGCGCTTGCGCCGCCCGGCCGCGCACACCGGCGTCGAAATCGCTCAGCGCCTCCACCATCCGCGCGCGGACACTTTCCTCGGGCCGGTCCCTCAACCCCGTCGCTGCGGCTTGTCGCACTTCGACCCGGTGATCCTGCATTGCCTGGAGCAGGAGCGGGACGGCGTTCTGGGGCGAGATTGCCGCGCAAGCCGCGATGGCGGCGCAGCGCACCTGCACGTCCTCATCCTTGATTGCTTCGGCCAGCGACTCGAACGCCCGCGCGCTGTCCGATTGGGCGAGGCGTTGGACGGCTTGAAGGCGAACTTCGGGGTCGCTGGATCTGATCTGCAGGAATGTCAGCCACCACATTTTTGCGGAAAAATAGCTTAAAGCATTCCGGAGGTCACGAATAATGAGCTTTTTGCCCTTTTCGTTCCGGCGGCCGGAGGCTAGTTTTTGCGCCATGCTTGAACCTTCTCTGAACTTCTTGCGCAGCCTGCTCGATACCCCCAGTCCCACCGGCCACGAAGTCCGCGGACAGCGCGTCTGGCTCGATTACGCAAAACAGTTTGCCGATGAAACCTCTTCCGACACGTACGGAAATTGTGTCGCCGTCCTGAACCGGGGCGGATCACCGAGGGTCATGCTCGCGGCGCATGCGGATGAAATTGCGCTCGCGGTGAATTTTATCAGTGACGACGGATTTCTCTACGTGCACCGGATGGGCGGCGTGGATGCGGCGATCAGCAAGGCCCAGCGGGTCACCATCCATACGCGCAACGGCCCGGTCAAAGGCGTGGTCGGAAACGTGGCGCCGCACTTGAGCAAGCAGGACGACGACAAACCGAAGCCCCCAAAAATCCATGACCTGTTCATCGATATTGGCGCCGCCAGCCGCGCGGAGGCGGAAGGGCTTGTCCGGATTGGCGATCCCATCACACAGGTGGACGCCTTTGAATTGCTGCGGAACGACCTCGCCGTCGCACGCGCCTTCGACAACCGGATCGGGACATTTGCCGTGGCTGAAGCGCTGCGGCTTTTAAAGAGCTCCGGACGCAAGCTCGCGGCGGAAATCAGCGCGGTGTCAAACGTGCAGGAAGAAGTCGGCCTCTTCGGGGCCCGCCAGATCGCCTACTCGCTGCAACCTGACGTCGCGCTGGTCGTCGACGTAACCCACGCGACTGATTATCCCACCGTGAACAAGCAGCAGCACGGGGATGTCCGGATCGGCAAAGGGCCGACTCTCACGCACGGCGGCTGCAATCATCCGGAAGTCGTGGCGCGATTGGAGGCGGTGGCAAAATCAAAGAAGATCGGACTGCAGCATGAAGCCGTCTCGTCGACCAGCGGCACCGATGCCGACGCGATATTCTGGACCCGGGGCGGAATCGCCAGCGCCCTGGTCAGCCTGCCCAATCGCTACATGCATTCCCCGGTGGAAGTCGTGAGTTTGAAGGACCTGGAACAGATTCCGCAATTGCTGTCCGGCTTCGTGCAATCGCTCAAGCCCGGAGAACAGTTCAAGGTGAAGATTTAGTCGAGGCTCGACATTGGGGGCAGCCCGCCACAGAGTGATTTCAAATTTCAAATTTGAGATTTGAACTGCTGGAGCTCTTGTCGGAGCGTCACGTCCCACCAATCCTCACATCGTGTGCGTAATTAATCCGCTGGATGCCCCCGCCTTATCCCACCTTTTGTTCCATATGGAACAAAAGGTGGACGTGGGGTTCGACGAGAATTTTGCACTCTTTCCAGTACTCTGCAGGATACGGAAAATCAAAATCGACGTTGCGTGCTTTTGCCTTCGACGTTGGGCGTTGGATGTTGGGCGTTGGATGTTCTGGTCACTTTGAATTTGAATCGGGGACGAGCCGTCCCCGCTCCGCTTGCTCGCACTTCCCCCCTCTCCCCTCTCACCTCAATCCGACCGCTCCTCCGCTGCGCAGCCAAAGCATGAAAAGAATGCCACGAACGTCGCCTTCGGATTTTACGTTTCTGAAAATCTGGTTCTGGAACTGCAAATCATTTTCGCGATTGTTTCTCGGGTCCTGCAGGTCGATGTATTTCGTCTTGCCCAGCGTGAGATCGAGGACATCGATGCCGGTGAATTTCAAATTGCCCAGCCATTTGCGGGCGTGGGTATTTGCCGAGCCGCCCGCCGGGGCCGAGCCGAAGATTTTCAGAAGGTTTGTCTGCCCGAGCTCGTTTCTGACAATGCTCAGCTCATTCAAATTCAACCGGGCCAACGTCACATGCAACTGGCCCTGGCGCAAAGCCTGGCGATCCAATTCGACGTGCAAATCGGGAATATCCACAAACGGGGTGCCTTTGAATGCCCGCGTGTTATGAATGGTTAATCCCCGGATGGTGACGATTGGCGAAAAAAGGTGGCTTGAAAACCGGGTGATCCGGGCATCCATGCCGGTTTCGGAACGGATTTTATGTTCCAGTGCGATCCGCAGGACCCAATCCTTGGAGAGCAATGCCAGGGCGGCCACGCCAATCGCCAGGATCGTCAGTTGAAGCAATCGCTGAAGGGGCCATTTCACACCGCGACGTCCTCGGGACGCACTTCGAGGCATTCGTCCTGGTCTTCCCAGACGATGGCGGGGTAGAGCTCCAGGAGTTTGGGCGCGAGGATCCCGCCGGCGCGCGACAGGAGAGCTTCGGCTTCCTTGGCTGCGTTCTCCAGCGCCCGATCGTAATTGCCCGCCGCTTTGCGCCGGCGATCGTCCCAGTGCGCCACGGCATGCACGGGCGCGTACTGGCCCGCCCAGGACTCGATCTCAGCGCGAATACCCGGAATGATTTCGTCGAAGGGAACCAGCGTGTCATTGCAATGCTGGCAGATCAAACCCGACTCGCACACATCGCGCGTCAGCAGAGGCAGCATGGGCGCCCGGCAACAGGGAGATTCGGGATAGGCCGGAGGGGCGGTGGCCAATCGCTTAAACCAGATCTGGCGTTCATGACCAAGCTGCGACGCGAGGCGATACGCTCCCAGCAGCGGATGCGAGAGCCGCCACACTTTGCCGCTCAATTGCCCGAGAGTCTGCGCCAGCCAGCGAGCCAGCGTCAGATCATCAAAATCCCGAAAGGCCACGCTGTATTCGTTCCAGAGCTGGTCCAGGGGAGATTCGGGATTCGTCGGCATCGGAACCGAAGTGTTGCGCGAGAAGTGGGATTTGTCGAGAGAAGTGCGTCGGTCGCGGTTGCGGGTTGGGGGCGCCGGTTAAATTTTCGATGCGGTAAAAAGCGGCGGAGGGCTACCGCAGTCCAAAACCTGGCGGACATTCCTGGCTCAAGAAATATTCAGGCTGCGTGCATTCATAAACCCACAGCGGCGCTGAAGCGCACGCACTCCAGGTGCTGGCGCGGGGGGATTACACTCTGGCGATGAGGAACGCGAAGCGTGTGGAGTGCGTCCGGTTTACCGGCGCTCTGGATTGGGACCGCTCCGAGCGTGGTCGTACGCGACGGGCATCAAAACGACAGCGGCGCTGAAGCGCGCGCACTCCATGCGCTGGCGCGGGGGATTACACTCCGGTCTGTTTACTGATCCAGCACTTTCAGCGTGTATTCGGGCGAAATGGCGCTGTCGGATTTGGGACCGCCGAAGGAGGTGTCCTGGAAATCAAATTTATATCGGTAATGCGCGACGGTCTCACCGGGCTTGACGGGCACCAATCCTTCCCACCGGTTGGTAAGCAAGGGGGTGGGCTGCATGGGATAGAACTCGGAACCGACCAGGATCTGGGGTTGGATTGAACTCCATCGCAGCGTCTGCTGACGTGACCTCAGGGCGACTTCGACGGGGTAGAGATTGTTGGCATTCCGGGCTTGTTGTCTGGGGGTGAGATTGGTGAATTGCGCGGCGCAACCCGCGAACAGCAGGGGCGCGAGCACGAGCGGGAGAAATTTCATAAACATACAGTCGCAGCGTGGCAAACCCCCAAAAGCTTGTAAAGGTGGTTTTTCCGTTTGACCCACCCCTGCACAGCCGGGTAGGTTGCTCGTCCGGTTTTGACCTATGATTGGGACAATTCGCAAACATTCCAAATGGCTCTGGTTCGTCATCATCATTTCCATTGTGGTGACCTTCGTTTATTGGGGCTCGCAACCAGGCCATTCCGGCGGCCGGACCGGGCGCGCTAATTATGGTTCGATCGACGGCCAGCCGATCACCCAAGACGAAATGGCAGCGGCCCAGCGCGAAACGTACCTGCGGTATTTCCTCAGTTACGGAGCCTGGCCCGAAACCGACACCCCCAAGAGCAAGTTCGATCCCCAGCACGAAGCCTATCAATGGCTGTTCTTCATCAAAAAACTGCAGGAATACAACATCGAGGTGGACAACCATTCGGCTGCGCAGATGGTCAATGAACTCCTGCGCGAATTCGGCCGCGCTTCCAGCCCCGACCATAACGGGGGTCCAATTCCGTTCGACACATTTGTGAAGCGCCTGCTCATGCCGCATGGCATCGGCGCTGAGGACCTGGAAAACTACATCCACCATGACATGGCAATCCAACAACTGATCTCCGTTGTTGGGGTGAGCGGCAAATTGGTGACGGCGCAGGAGGGGAAATTCCTGTTCGAACGCGATCACCAGGAGTTTTCAACCGAAGGGGTATTCTTTGCGGCTTCCAATTATCTGGCTTCCGTCGGCACTGCGTCTCCCCTGACCCTGAGGCAATTCTTCACGAACGAAATGGCCTCCTATCGCATTCCCCAGCGTGTGCAGGTCAGCTATGTCGAACTTGACGCCTCCAACTACCTGGGCCAGGCGGAGAAGGAATTGACCAATCTCAACGCTTCGGTTGAGGACTCGTTTCGGAAGATGGATACGAATTACCTGCGGATTGGCAAGACCCCGGCCGAAGCGAAGGCGTGGCTTCGACAGGAATTTTTGCGGCGCAAATCGATGGACATTGCGGGCAACCAGGCCAATGAATTTGTGGGCAAGCTGCTGGACATGGAACCGGAGCGGGCGTCGAACCTGGCAGCGCTGGCATCGAGCAACGGGTTGGCGGTAAAGATCACCGCGCCCTTTGATGCGGAGAGCGGGCCGACGGAATTTGACGGGGGCCCCGGGTTTGCAAAAGCGGCCTTCTCGCTGGGCCCTGATAAATTATTTGCCGACCAGCCGATTGCGGGGCAAAACGCGGTTTACGTGATTGGTTTTGAGAAACGGTTGCCCGACGAAATCCCGCCATTTGAGCAGATCCAGGTCCAGGTGGCTGCCGATTACAGGCATCGGCAGGCCGTGGAACTGGCGCGCCGGAGCGGGGAAGAATTAGTTCGCGCCGCGACCAACGGACTGGCGCAGGGGAAAACCTTCAGCGCAGTTTGTGCGGAGTGGAAAGTCACGCCGCTGGTGTTGCCGCGTTTTTCACTCAGCACGCGCGAGTTGCCCGAAGTGGAGAACCATGTGGACTTCAATCAATTCAGGCAAGTGACCGCGAACACCCCGACTCACAGCGTCAGCGCTCTTGCCCGCAC
>DASRKU010000135.1:0-5237 GCA_035648815.1 Verrucomicrobiia bacterium
CTTTTTCCCAGCCTCTCATTTTGCGCCTTTTGTGCGTTTTCGCGGCTACTATCCTCTTTCCTTTTTGAGGATGCAGGCATCATAGATCTGTAACGCCTTCCTCTGCGGACTCTGCGATCTCTGTGGCAAAAAATGTCAGCCGTGTTCTCACGAAGCACGGCTACCGGCCGCGCGCAGCGCGGCCCTACCGGGTTGAGGGCTGAGGGTCGGGGAATGCGCCGCAAACGGTCAGACTTTGAACCTTGAACGAACGAGTGGGGACGAGCCGTCCCCACTCCTGCGCAGAACCGAAAAAGGATGGCAGCGTTCTTACGAAACGCTGCTACAGGGGATCAGGACAATTTCTTCTTCGCGTCCTCCGGCACGTCGATCTTTGTGGTCCCCACGTCCTTGATCTCGACGGTCGTGGTGCGGTCTACATCCATATCATTGCCGTTGAAGCTCACAGCGCCGGTGACCTTGAATTCGAACTTCGTAAGCACACCATCCTTGACCCAGAATTTGGCCGAGCCTTTGGCGTTGCTGACTGTCGCGTCGCTTCCGCGTCTGAATCTCAAGAGATTCTTGGCTCCTTCCTCAGTCAGAGGGCCGGAATACACGTCGCCTTCCTTTTTCAATTCCTTCACATAACCGGCAATTTCGGCGGCTTGTCCGGCAGGAGCTTTGAAATTCTTGATCATGCCGGTGAGAAACCGGCCGGGGAAATCGGACGAATCGATTTCCGAGAGCGACTTCCAGCCTTCACCCTGTGAGTTGACGGCGGCTTTGTCGCCTTTGAGGACAAATTCGGTCGTGTTGTCGCCGAAGCTCAGCTTCACGGAAGTCATTCCGTCCTTCTCGGTTTTGCCATCGGTGGGGCCGGGATGGAACGGAGAATCCTCCGGCACGACGACGGTCGAGCGCCATGAGTAATTGGCTTTATCGGCCAGTTTTTTGGCTGCAGCAACGACTTCATCATTGGCTTTCGAATCGGCGACGACGACCTGTTTGGAGTCGGCGCCGGCAGCCGGTTTGGACTCGGCTGCGATGAGTGATCCGGCGAAGAGGACGAGAAAACCGAGCAGCGCGCATTTTTTCATAATAGGAAGTGTTGGATAGATGGCATTATTGAATGGAGCACGGCACGAAATTAGACCCGGGGAGCATCGGAGGCAAGGGGGAAGGAGGAGCCGGAATTCATCAAAGAAACTGCTTTAAAATCCTGCGGTTGTGCCGATAAGGAGGCAGTAGCATAACCCAAGTGAAGGCTGTTTGCTCCATGCGATTGAAACTGATAGCGGGATGCGGGTGTATCCTGCTGCCCCTGTCCTTGTGTGCCCTGGATCCCGGCAAAGATATCTTCCAATACAATTGCCACACCTGGCAGCGCGAAGACGGCCTGCCGGCAAACGGGATCAACGCCATCAGCCAGACCTCGGATGGCTTTCTGTGGTTGGGAACACAAATCGGCCTGGTCCGGTTTGATGGACTTGAATTCAAGCTGCTCAAGCTGCCCAACGAACTTCCGTTTCGCAACCAGGTGATCTCGAGCCTGGAAAGTTCCGTCAGCAACGGTTTGTGGTTCGGCATTCGGGACGGATCTTTGGGGTATTACAATCCGGTTTCCGGGTTTTCCACGCCGCAGAAAGAGTCCTGGGTGAACGACTCGATGAATGTTGTTTCCTTGCGGGAAACCAGTGATGGAGCGGTATGGATCGGGACGGGCCGGGGCACAGCACGCTGGGTAAGAGGAAGCACCAATGAAACTCACATGTATGAGCAGATCGATTATGCGCTGACGATTTACGAGGATTCCCGCCACCGCGTCTGGCTGGGAACGGCGGAGCGCGGCCTGTTCTGCTGGGACCATGGGAAGCTGAATACGTTTCCCGACCCTGCGCTTGCCAAAGACTCGGTTTCGACGCTGGTGGAGGATTCAGCCGGTCAACTCTGGATCGGAACGAAAGTCGGGTTGCGCTGTTATGACGCCGAGTTGCGGCCGAAAGAACTTTTGCCGTCCCATGCCGAAGTCAAGACACTGCTGAAAGATCGCCATGGCGCCATCTGGATCGGCACGACCGGCGAAGGTTTGCATTGCTACAAGAACGGAACCCTTTCGACATTACGCAAAGCGGACGGACTTGCAGACGACACGATCGTGTCGTTGTATGAAGATCGGGAAGGGAGCATTTGGGTTGGCACAAGGAACGGCCTGAGTCAAATCAGCGATATCAAGATTCCCCTGATTTCGACTCAACAGGGCCTGCCGGACAGGATGTCGCACGATGTTTGCACTTCGGCGGATGGGGGGGTGTTGACGGCGACGAGCCAGGGTGTTTCGGAAATCACCCGCAACCAGTTCCGGAGTTACTCGGCCGAACAGGGCCTCTCCAGTCTTTATGTCAAAAGAGTTTTGCAGGCGCGCGACGGCGACATCTATCTCGTCAATGGAGACAAGCAGGTGGAAATCATTTCGGGCGGCAAAGTGGTTGCGCGGCATTCCAGTTCGAACTGGCCGACGGCCCTGGCGGAGGATTCACAAGGGGTGGTAACATCGATTGGCAACCAGCTCTTTCGCGTGGGGCGCGCGCAGTTTGCGCCCATGCTTTACTCCTCCGGCGATACTCCTCCGTTGTACTGGGTCAGGAGCATGTTCACTTGTCGCGACGGCTCGGTCCTGGTGGCGACTGTGAATGGAATTTTTCGAATTAAGAACAACACATGGTTGCGGTGGCCGAAGGAAACCAGCCTTGTGGACACCGACGTGCTTTGGGTTTACGAGGACGTTGAAGGCGGGGTGTGGACAGGATTGCGAACGGGGTTGGCGCGAATTAAAGATGGGAACATTCAGAAGGTCAGCCAGGAGCAGGGTCTTTTCGACAACTCCATTTATTCTTTCATCCCGGACAACCATGGGTGGTATTGGATGAATTCCAGCAGGGGCGTTTTTAAGGTTCGAAAGAAAGAACTGAACAATCTCCTGGACCGCAAAGAGGGTCATCTCGAATGCGTTGCCTACGACGGCCTGGAGTCCGTGAAGACGGTTGATCTGACGGAGGTGGAGTTTGGATCGGCCTGCAAGACGCCGGATGGCCGGATCTGGTTTGCGAATCCCCAAGGCGTGCTGATGGTGGATCCCACGAACCTGTCCGAAAACCCGTTCCCTCCCCCGGTTCACATCGAGCAGGTGCAGGCGAATGGGAGCGAACTCAAGGGCGAGCAGAACCCGGTCCTGCGCCCGGGCAAGGGCGATCTGGAAATCCACTACACGGCTTCCAGTTTTATTGCGCCGCAGAAAGTGCAGTTCCGTTACCGGCTCGAAGGATACGAAGAGCGCTGGGTGGATGCCGGCACGCGCCGATCCGCTTTCTACACCAATTTGAAGCCGGGCAAATATCGCTTCCAGGTCGAGGCGTGCAATGCAGACGGCGTCTGGAGCCTGCAAGGCGACAGCGTCAGCATGGACTTGCCGCCTCACTATTATCAGACGGCGTGGTTCCAGGCCGCCTGCGGGCTTCTGGGAGTCGCGGCACTCGGAGGAATTTATGGCTGGCGCATCCGCCTTCTGCGACGCAAGGAGCAGGACCTTCAGAAAGCCAACGAAATGCTGGAATCGAAAGTTCGCGAACGCACCGGCGAGCTCCTGGAAGTCTCACGCCAGGCCGGCATGGCCGAAGTCGCCACCAGCGTCCTGCATAACGTCGGCAATGTTCTCAACAGCGTCAACGTTTCCGCCGGCATCGTGGAAGTCAGAATCAAACAATCCAGCTCCGCCAACCTCACGAAGGTGGTGCGGATGCTCGAGGAAAATAAAGACGATCTCCCCGCGTTTCTGACCGGCAGCGAAAAAGGCGGGCAATTGATCGCGTATCTCCGCGTGCTCGTCGAACATCTGGACGGTGAAAAGGCGGGGATATTGAACGAGATCAAAGACCTGACCCGGAACGTGGAACACATCAAGGAAATTGTCGCCATGCAGCAGACATACGCGCGGGTTTCGGGGGTCACCGAAATCATCAAAGTTTCCGATCTCGTGGAAGACGCGCTGCGCATGCATGCGCTGGGTTACGAACGCGACGGGGTCAAGGTCATTCGGGAATTCTCCACGGTGCCCGAGATTGTGGCCGACCGGCATAAGACCATTCAAATCCTGGTCAACCTGATGCAGAATGCCAGGCAGGCCTGTGAAAACCTGCCGCCGGATTCACGCCAGATCACGGTTCGCATCCAGCCGTCCCTCCCGGACCACGTGCGCATCGAAGTGGCCGATAACGGAGTTGGGATTCCGAGTGAAAACCTGACCCGGATTTTTTCACACGGGTTTACAACGCGCAAGAACGGGCACGGTTTTGGATTGCATGGAGGGGCGCTGGCGGCCCGGGAGATGGGCGGAAGCCTGACGGTTCGGAGCGATGGCCCGGGCAAAGGCGCCACATTCGTGCTGGAAGTGCCTGTGAATTCCACCTCCGTTCCCCTCGCCTCGCCAAGAAGCAACGGAGTGGAGCTGATCAAGGAATAAACCCCGGTAGGGGCGCACTGTGTGCGTCCGGCTGCGCGCAGCGCAGCCCTACCCCCGAAACATCGACATGAGCACGCACTTTCTTTTTGCCTCGCTGATGTGGGGATCCATCGGCGTCGGATATTTCGTTTATGGCAAGAAGCAGAGTTCCCTGATACCGCTGGTGGGTGGACTGCTGATGATCGGTGTTTCGTATTTCATTGGCTCCGCCCTGATCATGTCACTGATCTCCCTGGGAATTATCGGCGCCGTGTATTTTCTGCTGAAACGGGGGTTTTGACAGCACCGCAGGCGCGGAATAGTTGCAGCTACGGATGGGAGGACAATGCCGGCTCAGCAGCGCCGTAGGCGCGAAATATTTGTAGCAAAGCACCCCAATACAACCCCAGCTCCGTAGGAGCGGAACATTCCGCTCCTACGGAGCTGGGGGAAACTTTAAGGCATATTTTTCTACAGAGATGCCGCTCCGATGGAGCTGAGGAAACCCTGACGCGAACGTTTCTACAAAGATGCCGCACCTACGGCGCTGATTTGCACCGGTGCGCAATGGTGGAGCCAGTGCCCTTCACAAAAAAGCCGTTCCGCATCGCACGGCGCGAACTTTTTTGAAAACGGCCACTAAATAAGGGCTGCTCTGAAAAACGCCCCCAAATTGGTGCCACTTTAGTGCCAGCCCAAGCGCGGCAACCAAGAAAAATCCTGTTCTTGGTTGCCATGAAGAACGAACGCATCATTGAAG
>DASRKU010000136.1:0-2479 GCA_035648815.1 Verrucomicrobiia bacterium
GTGACACGGAGTTCAAATGCTTGGCTCCCATAATTAGAAAACTGGCAGAATCCAAAGTCGATGGATTCGAAGATGCTGCAAAATTAATGTCACTCACACATTTTCTCGACGGGATGGGTGATAGCTATGAATTCCTCTGCCGCCTAGCCAGTTCACACGGGACTCGTGTCGTCTTGTTCCTTGATGGAGACAAACGGCAAAGAGTGAAACAGCAGAAGTTGGACGAAATCTGCCCGGAAGTATCTGTTATTCTCCTGCCGAACCGTGACGAGTTCGAGCAACTGGTTCCTGTTCGGGTTTATTTTGATGCGCTGGCGCATGAACTCGGTGAGACAGGTACCGGCGAAGAGCTCCTGGTGAAATGGAGGCTCTGGCTTACGGCTGACGAAAAGCGTTCCCGTTTGGTTTTTACTAAACAGGTGTGGCATTGGGTTGATGAGACTTTCGAGGACTACACCGCAACAAAGCCGAGCGTCATGAGAAAGGCTGTTGAATTGGCTGTAGTCGAGCAGATAAACGTCGTACCACTGCGAATGTTGTTAGTTGCAATTCGAACACATCTTATTAATACCTCTTTTTGAGGCATCGCAGATCGAACGAGAAATAATGACAAACTTTATCTTTCGACTCTGATGTCAGTGGTTGCGGGAAAGCGATCAAAGCGACATCAGCGTTTGTCCTCTGTTGGAAAGCACACGCATAGATTCATGGAGGGGATTGCATCGCATGTGGCGATACTTTCTCCCCCGACGGGAGACGGATGGATAACGGTCTTCAGCTCCGAAGTCCGCCCGCCATGCCACGGCCTGCCAGCCAGCCGGTGGTCCAGGCGGCCTGGAAATTATAGCCGCCGGTGACGCCGTCGATGTCGAGTAATTCCCCCGCGAAATAAAGCCCGGGACATAGGCGGCTTTCCATGGTTTGGAAGTTCACATCGCCCAATCGCACGCCTCCGCAAGTGACGAATTCATCTTTGTTGAGGCTTTTGCCACTCACTTTGAGTTCGGTGCGGATAAGCTGCTGGACCAGCAAGTGCCGGGCACCCCGCGAAAGATCCGCGCAGCGCAGGTCGCGCGGGATTCCCGCCGTCATCGCCAGCTTCTCCCAGAGCCGAGCGGGCAACATCCCAATGGGCGATTTGATGAACAGTCGCTGCGGGTCCGATTCGCGCCGCGCCCGCAACGCCGCCTCGATCTGTTCCACGGACAGTCCAGGCAGCCAGTTCAGCCGCAGTGCAAATTGATAATTCAAAGCCTGTAATCGCCTCGCGCCCCAGGCTGACAGCCGCAGAATTACCGGCCCGCTCACTCCCCAGTGCGTCAATAGCAAGGGTCCGCGTTCCCGCAAATCGGCTTCCGGAATGGACGCGGTCACCGGTTCAACCGAAATACCCGATAATTCCCGCACCCAGGCAGCATCGATTTGAAATGTAAAGAGCGATGGCGCCGGCGGCTCCAGCACGTGTCCCAATGATGCAGCCAGTTCTCCAGCCTCCGGGGCGCGGCAACCCCCCGTCGCCAGGAGCAATCGATCGCAAGTGATCGTCTGGCCGTTGCTGAGCGTCAATTGAAATTCGCCGCCCGGCATCCGGACTGCGCGTTCGAGGCCACAATGGGTCTGAAGTTTCACCCCGGCATCGGTGGCAACGCGCACCAGGCAGTCAATAATCGTTTCGGAAGAATCCGTGATCGGAAACATCCGACCGTCGCTTTCCATCTTCAGCTTGACGCCGCGGGTTTCAAACCAGGCGATTGTTTCAGCCGCTCCGAAGACCTGGCACGCGCCGCGCAACGCGCGCGCTCCGCGCGGATAGAACTCGGCCAGGGTGCGGACATCGAAGCGCCCGTTGGTGACATTGCATCGGCCGCCTCCGGATATTCGGACCTTGCCCAGGAAGCAGGCTCCTTTTTCCAGGACGGTCACTTCCGCGTCCGCCGCGGCTTGGGCACAAGTGATGGCCGCAAAAAATCCCGCGGCGCCACCACCGACGACGATGACACGGCGCGAACTCATCCCAAACGCTACCAATGCAGCGGCCGAAAGTCCTGGTAATTTTTGGAATGGTAAAGCCATTGTAAAACGCCCGGGGTTGCACAAGACTAAGAAGGGAATGGCCGAAGACATCAATGCTCCATCACCGCCGGTGCCGCGCAAAAGGCGGCCGCGTTATGCGGGCAAAAACCCGCGGCATTTCAACGAGAAATACAAGGAGCACAATCCGGAGCGCTACGCGGAAACCGTCGCCAAAGTTCTGTCTTCGGGCAAGACCCCGGCCGGCTCTCATCGGTCCATCATGGTCGCGGAAGTGTTGGATGTCCTGGCGCCCAGGCCCGGAGAGATTGCCGTCGATTGCACGCTCGGTTTTGGCGGCCACGCCCAGGCCCTGCTGGAGCGAATCCAGCCGGGCGGCCGGCTGCTCGGATTGGATGTCGACCCCATGGAACTGCCAAGAGCCGAAGACCGCTTGCGCGGATTGGGA
>DASRKU010000137.1:0-3535 GCA_035648815.1 Verrucomicrobiia bacterium
TTTCCATACAGCACCCACGTATCCTTGCTGCCTCCGCCCTGCGATGAATTGACAACCAGCGAGCCCTTGCGCAGCGCCACCCGCGTCAACCCCCCAGGCACAATCACCACCTTCTCTCCATAAAGCACAAACGGCCGAAAATCGATGTGCCGCCCTTCAAACCCCTTCCCCACATACGTCGGATGACAGGACAATGAGATCATCGGCTGCGCAATGTAATTGCGGGGATTCGCCAGGATCCGCGCCCTGAACTCGGAGATTTCGGCTTTCGTGGCGTGCGGCCCCATCAACATCCCGTATCCCCCGGACTCATTGGCCGCCTTGACAACGAGCTTCGGAAGATTTTCCAGAATGTACCGGAGGTCCCCTTCCTCGCTCGCCAAGTACGTCGGGACATTCGCCAGGAGCGGCTTCTGGTCCAAATAATACCGGATCATTTTTGGGACAAAATGATAGATCACCTTGTCGTCGGCGATGCCCGTCCCGATCGAATTGGCCAGCGAAACATTGCCCGCCCGGTACGCCTGCACGAGCCCCGGCACCCCCAGGGTCGAATCCCGCCGGAATACAGTTGGGTCAATGAAATCGTCATCGATCCGGCGGTAAATGACATGCACCGGCTGAAGTCCCTTGGTCGTGCGCATGAATACATGCTCATCCTGAACCAACAGGTCGCGGCCCTCGACGATTTCGATTCCCATTTCGCGGGCCAGGTAGGTGTGTTCGAAGTACGCGCTGTTGCCGGCTCCGGGACTGAGCAGAACGACCCGCGGGTAGGCAACACCCGGAGGCGCGATATGCTTGAGCATCCTGAGAAGTTCCTGCGGGTATTGATGCACCGGGCGCACCCCGACGCTTTCAAACACGTTCTGGAACGTGCGTTTCAGCGCGCGCCGGTTCTCCAGCACGTAACTGACACCGCTGGGGCACCGGGCATTGTCTTCGAGTACCAGGTATTCGCCCTTGTCATTGCGAATCAGGTCCGTGCCGCACACGTGAATGTAAATGTCCTTGGGAACCTCAAAATTGACGAACTCACGCCGGAAATGCTTCCCGGAAAGAACATGATGCGCATCGATGACGCCGTCTTTGAGGATGCGCTGCTCGTGATAAATGTCATGCAGGAACAAATTTAGAGCCGTGATCCGCTGGGCCAGGCCATGCTCGATCAATGCCCATTCCGCCGCCGGGATAATCCTCGGCACAAGGTCGAATGGGAAAATGCGTTCGGCCCCGCGCTCATCTCCATACACGTTGAACGTGACCCCCTGACGAAGGAACGCGAGTTCGACCGAGTTGCGCTTGGCCACGAATTCTTCGCGGTCCAACGCCCCCAGCGTCGCCTCGCTGTGAAACTCGCGGAATACCCGTGTTTTCATTCGAACTGCGCTGCACAGGTTTGGTTGAGTGACTATTAGCAGCCCGCTTGCCGCCCCGAATCGTCGGTCTTCGTAGCAGACGACGTGAGGAGTCTCTGACTTAATGAGACGCCAGCACTACCATAAGAGGTTGTGAGTCTCGTCACCTCGATTGCTACAAAGGAATTGCGCCGCTGATGCGCGGCGCCAACGGCGCAGCAGCGCCATCCCTACCCACGGTAGAGACATCGCTGCTGCGATGTCTCCGGCCGCGTTCAGCGGGCGGAACGGAACTATTCGCGCGCGCCAGTCTGTCCACACGTAACGCCGCTGAACGCGGCGCCAACGGCGCAGCAGCGCCGTTTCTACCACATAGAAAAGTTGGATTTCCCGCGGCAAGCTGATAGAAGCCCTGTGTGATCCATTATTGGTCGACGTTTATCCAGCTGATCGAAGCGCCCTATCAGAACGCGGCGTTAATTTGGGGGATCGTGCCGCTCTATTTCGCCTTGTTGCTCAGTGAACTCACGTCGGCCAAGGCGAATTTTCGAACCGCCATTCAGACCGGGTTCAGCTTCCTTTGGGCGGGAGCGCAGTGGCTGGCGCCTTACTTCAAAGCCAGGGGTCCGCATGGACCTCAGATCCAGTTTGACGCCATGTTGCCGGTGAACCTGCTCATGACGTTCCTTGTGCTGGCGCTGGGCGCCCTCGCCCTTTTCTGCGGATTCCGCAAGCGTTTTCCAAAGTATTTCCGATTCCTTGGCTACACCCGGTTTGCCAATTACTTCATGATCACGATTTTCCCCATGCAAACCCATTACCTGCCCTGGACCTGGGAACGGCTGGCCGCAATCGCGATCTTTGCCGTCCCGGTCTGGCTCGCGCTGCATTTCGGCCTCATGCCCGTGCGCAAGTAACTACCCTCACTCGGCCTTCCGCCTTCGCCAAGGCTACGGCGGACAAGTCGGGCACCCTCTCCCATCGGATGGGAGAGGGATGGGGTGAGGGTATCTTTTGACGGTGGTCGCGGCTTGTGCCCTGGGTTTTTCGGTCCTTGACGCCCGGGTCGATTTTGCTACAGCAATGCAAGCGAACTGCTCGTTCCGGGTTCGGAAACCTATGAGCAACAGATCACCGGCAAAAGGAGCCTTCAAACACCACGGCTGGATCCCAGACTTGCCCGATCAGCGGGACCTTCTGTATGCAGCGCCTGCCGCGGCCTTGCGAAAATTGTTGCCGCGCGCGGATCTCAGGTCCCAGTGCCCTCCTGTTTTCAACCAGGGAACCCTCGGCAGTTGCACCGCCAACGCCATCGCCGCGGCCATCGAATTCGATCAAATGAAACAGAAGCTGGCCGACGTGTTCGTCCCGGCCAGGCTCTTTATTTATTACAACGAACGCGCGATCGAAGGGACGGTGGATTTCGACAGCGGCGCGCAGCTTCGTGACGGGATCAAATCCGCTGCCAAACAGGGTGTGTGCCGTGAATCCACATGGCCGTATGATGTTGCGCGATTCAAGACCAGGCCCGCCCGGAAATGCTACCAGGAGGCGCTGAAACACCGGGTGGTGTTGTATCAACGGCTGGTTCCCACCCTGAATCAGCTCCGTGGATGTCTCACTTCGGGTTACCCGTTCCTGTTCGGCTTCACGGTTTACGAAAGTTTTGATTCCGACAAAGTCTCGCGCACTGGCCAGGCGCCGATACCCGGGCCCAAAGAACGGGCCTTGGGAGGACACGCTGTGCTGGCGGTCGGATATGACAATTCGAAGCGGCGATTTCTGGTCCGCAATTCGTGGGGGACGAGCTGGGGCATGAAAGGTTATTTTTCTCTTCCCTATGGGTATGTCACGAACACCGATCTTGCCGCAGATTTCTGGACCATTCGGCTGGTGTAAGAGGTTCAGGGGTGGGGACGGCTCGTCCCCATTACCTTTAAAAACTGAACATCCAACAACCAACATCCAACTTCCAACGCTCAAGGACTGAATCGTCGAACCTTGAACCGTTCAACCATTGAATCTTCAACGAAAAACCCTCACCCTGGCCCTGATACCACTTCCGTTGTTATTCACAAGCGACCGAAGCGAGCTGCCCAAATCTCGCACAGGGAGATTGTGAATAACACGGCGGCGGCGCATGATCGCACCGCCGGCCGCTCGGCCACGCCTGGCAT
>DASRKU010000138.1:0-7329 GCA_035648815.1 Verrucomicrobiia bacterium
GGAATCAACGCCATCAACGAAGCGGTAAAAGAAGCGAGTGCCTTCACGCACCCGCTCTTCACGGAACTCGGCAAAGTCATCATCGGCCAGCAATATCTGACCGAGCGGCTGGTCATCGGCTTGCTCGCCAACGGCCATGTGCTGCTGGAAGGAGTGCCGGGCCTGGCCAAAACTCTTTCCGTAAAATCCCTCGCCAATTGTCTTAACGTCAAATTCTCCCGGCTCCAGTTTACGCCGGACATGCTGCCGGCCGACGTCATCGGCACCCAAATTTACAACCCGCAGTCGGGCAGTTTCACGACGCGCAAGGGCCCGATTTTCGCCAACCTGGTGCTGGCCGATGAAATCAATCGCGCCCCGGCCAAAGTGCAGAGCGCGCTGCTGGAGGCGATGCAGGAAAAGCAGGTCACGATTGGCGAACAGACCTTCAAGCTCGAGGAGCCGTTCCTGGTATTGGCCACCCAGAATCCCATCGAACAGGAGGGCACCTATCCGTTGCCTGAAGCGCAAATCGACCGCTTCATGCTCAAATTAAAGATCGGCTATCCTTCGCGCGCCGAGGAGCGGCAGATTCTCGAACTCATGGCCCGCACGTCCGGCGCGCCGACCACCAGCGCAGTCGTCGAACCGCAGCAGATTTTGCGCGCGCGCCAGGTGATCAACGACATTTACGTCGACGACAAGGTGAAGGATTACATTGTGGACCTGGTGTGCGCCACGCGCGACCCCGAGGCTTACAAAATCCAGGTAAAAGAATTCATCCAGTTGGGAGCCTCGCCGCGCGCAACCATCGCGCTGACGCTGGCCGCCAAGGCTTACGCCTTTCTCAAGGGCCGCGGCTACGTCACCCCGCAGGACGTCAAAAGCATCGGTATGGACGTGCTCCGCCACCGCGTCGCCATTACTTACGAAGCCGAGGCCGAGGACCAAACCAGCGAAACCGTCATCCAGAAGTTGTTCGATGAATTGCCGGTGCCGTGATTAATCGGAAAGCTGACATGTTGGACTTGAAGTTTCACAACACGGCAATGCGGCAACCTCAGTCAAAGCAACCCTCACCCCGTCCCTCTCCCATCCGATGGGAGAGGGTGCTTTGTAGGGCGCGTGAACTTTCGACATTGTTGCCGGCATGATTCCCCGGGAAATCCTCAAAAAGATCAGGCAGATCGAACTGCGAACCAGCCGGCTGGTCAGCGAAACCCTCGCCGGACAATACCACTCCGTCTTCAAAGGCCAGGGCATGAACTTCGATGAGGTCCGCGAGTACCAGCCCGGCGACGAGGTGCGGTCGATCGACTGGAACGTGACGGCCCGGATGAACCATCCGTTCATCAAGAAGTTTGTCGAGGAACGCGAACTCACATTGATGCTGGTGGTGGACGTGAGCGCTTCGGGAGTGTTCGGCTCGCGCGAACAGTCCAAACGCGAACTCACCGCCGAAATCGCATCCGTTCTCGCCTTCTCCGCCATTCGCAACAACGACAAGGTGGGACTGATCCTGTTCACCGATACTGTTGAGAAATTTATTCCGCCGCGCAAAGGGAGAAGGCACGTGTTGCGCGTCATCCGGGAAGCCCTGTTTTTCGAGCCGCAGCGCCGCGGCACCGACCTCAATCATGCCCTGGAATTTCTCATGCGCGTGCTGCCGCACAAATCCATTGTCGTCGTCATCTCCGATTTCATCGGCTCGCCGGCCATTCGGCGCGAGGCGGGCAAAACCCGGTTGCGCCCGCAATTGATGCTCCTGGAGTCGCTCGGCCAGGCATCGTTCAGCATGCTGCGCCAGGCCAACCGGCGACATGACGTGGTAGCGGTCCAAATCACCGATCCTTTCGAACTGGCACTTCCCGCCCTGGGCAGGATCGTCCTGGAAGACGCCGAGACGGGGGAAATCGTGGAGGTGGGAACCGGCGACGCGCGCAAGAGGGCGGCCTTTGCCGAGCGGCAGGCCCGCGCGCAATCCGACCTCCAGCGCGTGTTCCGGTCCGCCGGGATGGATTCCATCCAGTTGCGGACTGACCAGCCCTACATGGCCGGGTTGGGCAAATTCTTCGAAACGCGGGAGAAACGGCGGCTTCGCGGATGAGGGTTTCGCCATGCTGACCAACGGAAGATCCCAAGCGCTCGCGGCCAGCGCATCGACCAACGCGCTGCACGACATCAAGCCGCCTGTCGAGATCCCAAATGGGTGGGAATGGGTTCTGTGGGCGCTCGCGTTCCTGATCCTCGCGGGCGCCGCCGTCGCCGCATGGAAGTATTGGCAGAAGAGAAAAAGCATGCTCCCGGAGACGCCGCGCGTCCCGCCGCACATTCGCGCGAAGCAGAAACTGGAGGAGGCCCTCGCTTTCATCGCACAACCCAAAGAGTTTTGCGTTCTCGTCTCGGACACCATTCGCATGTATCTCGAGGAACGTTTCGAGTTCCGCGCGCCGGAGCGGACCACGGAGGAATTCCTTTACGAACTGCGCGCCACGAATCTCCTGCTTCCGGACCAGAAAGACAGCCTCGGCGAATTCCTCAGCCGCTGTGATCTCGTCAAATTCGCCCGCTATGAACCCGCCGAACCGGAGTTGCGCGAGCTCCATGCCTCCGCTGTCCGGCTCGTCGAGGAAACCGAACCCCAGCCGGTGGATCTTCAACCGGCCACCGCAAACCCCGCGCAGGCATGACGTTCGCCCATCCCTATTTCCTGCTACTGCTGCTGACGCTCCCGGTCCTGGCATGGTTGAAAGGCCGGCGCGGACAGCCCCCCGCTTTCTTATATTCATCCGTCCAGTTGGTCCGCGCCGTCCTGAATGTGCGACGGTCCCGCTCCGGCGCTTTCGTCGCCGCCCTCCGCTGGGCCGCTCTTGTCCTCTTCATCCTCGCACTGGCCCAGCCCAGGCTCTCCAAAAGCCAGACCAAAGTGAACGCCAGCGGCGTGGATATCGTCATCGCTCTTGATATGTCCGGCAGCATGGCTTCCGAGGACTTCGTTTCCGGCTCGGATCGGCTGAGCCGTCTTGCCATGGCAAAACGGGTCATGGAAAAATTCATCGATAAACGACCCAACGACCGCATCGGTCTTGTCGTTTTCGCAACCCAGGCGTATATCGCCTCGCCCCCGACGCTGGACCACGAATTCCTTTTGCGCCACCTCGACGAATTGGAATTGGGCGCCATCGATGCCAATCAAACCGCCATCGGCTCCGGCCTGAGCACGGCCCTGAACCGCCTGCGGGACCTGAAACAATCCAAAAGTAAAATCGTCATCCTCATGACCGATGGCCAGAACAATGCCGGAAAAGTTGCGCCATTGACCGCGGCCGAAGCCGCGCGCGCCCTCGGAGTCAAAGTGTACACCATCGGGGTCGGCATGCAGGGCAACGCTCCCATGCCGGTTTTCTTCAACGGAAACATTGTCCGATACCAATGGCAGCCGGTGGACATCGATGAAGACACGCTGACGAAAATCGCGAACATGACCGGCGCCAAATATTACCGCGCGGACAACACGGAAAAGTTTCAGGCCATCTACGCCGAAATTGACAAGATGGAGAAAACCGAAGCTGAAGTGAAGAAGTTCACGGAATTCAAAGAGCTGTTTCCGTGGTTTATTTCACCGGGGCTGGGATTGATCCTGGTCGAATTGATTCTGAGGCACACGATCATGAGGAGGTTGCCTTGAGTTTCGCCGATTCGGAAATCCTGTGGCTGCTGCTGATTCTGCCCCCGGGAATGGCGGCGTTCTTCTGGTGGTCCTGGCGTTCGCGCCGCAAGTTCATGGCGCAATTCATCCACCCCCGGCTGCTCCCCAGCCTGATCGCCGGGCTTTCCGCCACACGGCAGAAGGTCCTCGCCGGGTGCCTCGTCCTCGCAGTCACCGGCTTGATTGTCGCCCTCGCCCAGCCGCAATGGGGATATGATCTGCAGGAAATCCACCAGCGCGGCCTGGACATCGTCGTTGCCATCGACACCTCCAAAAGCATGCTCGCGGAAGATATCGCCCCGAATCGCCTGGAGCGTGCCAAGCTCGCCGCGCTGGACCTGATGCAGCAGGCCAAATCCGATCGGCTGGGCCTGGTCGCTTTCGCCGGAACAGCCTTTCTTGAGTGCCCGCTGACTTTTGATGACGTCGCGTTTCGGCAAAGCCTGCAATCGTTGAACGTAAAAACCATTCCCGAAGGAGGCACCGCGCTGGCTGCAGCGATCGAGCAGGCCGCCAAAGCCTTCAAGGAAGGCGACAATCACAAGGCCCTCGTGCTGTTCACCGATGGGGAAGATCATGATTCGGGCGCGCTCGCCGCCGCCAAAAAAGCCGCCGCTGCAGGCATGCGCATTTTCACCATCGGCATCGGTTCCACTGAAGGCGACCTGGTCCGAATCAAGGAGGATAACGGCCAGAGCGATTATGTCCGGGATGAAAATGGCAATGTGGTGAAATCGCACCTCAACGCGGGGCTGCTTGAGAAGATTGCGGCCGATTCAGGAGGCTTCTACGTCCACCTCTCCGGCGCCAACACGGTCGATACTCTCTACCAAAAAGGCCTGGCGCCGCTTCCCAAATCGGAGTCCAGTGAAAAGTGGATTCATCGCGCGCACGAACGGTATCATTGGCCCCTGGCGTTTGCCCTGGTGTTGCTGGTGGTGGAAATGCTCGTCCCCGAACGAAAGAAGGACAGGAGAAGCCGGGAATTCCCCAATGACGGCACTGGTTCCACCGCCCCGCCTGGGCTTTCACCAAAACGATCCCCGGCTCCCGCCCTGTCCGGCGGGCTGGCTCTGATTCTCCTCGCACTTTGGCCCGCCACGGCCGGGGCTTCACCCTCGAGCGCTCTGCGTGAATACAAATCGGGCCACTACCCGCAGGCGTTGAGCGAATTCGAACGCGCGCTGGAGAAAAAGAAGGACGATCCGCGGCTTCAATTCAATGCCGGGGCGGCCGCGTATCGCAACCGCCAATTGGAGCTGGCCGCAAAACATTTTGACCAGGTCATCGGCTCACCCGACATCAAGCTGCAGCAGGAATCCTACTATAACCTCGGCAACGTCCTCTACCACCTCGGGGAACAGTCTGCGGACCCGGCCGCCAAATCAGCACGATGGGAGGACGCGCTGAAGAATTTCGAGAACAGCATCAAGCTCAACAGCCAGGATCCGGATGCGCGGTTCAATTATGAGTTCGTGAAGAAAAAGCTGGAGGAACTCAAGAAACAGCAACAGCAGCAGCAAGACAAACAGCAACAGCAACAGCAGAACAAGCAACAACAGAAGGACCAAACCAAGCAGGATCAGAATCAGCAGCCGCAGGAAAAGCAGGATCAAAAAGATCAAAAGCAGGATGGGTCCAAAGATAACCAGCAGCAAAATTCCCAGTCCCAACAGCAGCAGGAAAAGAAACAAAATCCCAGCCAGGACCAAAAGCAGGATCAAAATAAATCCTCACAGCCGCAGCCCGAACAGAAAGACCAAGGCCAGGAGGAACAGCAACAGGCAAGAGCACCCGGCGAGATGACGCCACGTGAAGCCAGGCAATTGCTGGACTCGCATAAGAGCGATGAAATGACGCTGCCCGTCAGCCGAAAAGAAAAGCCCGTCGATCAAGAGCGGCAAATAAAGGATTGGTAAATCATGGTAGAGCCATCGCTGCGCGATGGCAGACGCGCCAGCACATGGAGTGCGTGCGCTTCAGCGCCGCTCTCGATTTGACGCCCCTCGCGCACGACCGCGTCGCGAGCCGTCCCCAATCCAGAGCGCCGGTAAACCGGACGCACTCCATACGCTATCGCGCACCGCACAACCCGCGACCACACAATTGCGCCGCTGATGCGCGGCGCTAACGGCGCGGCAGCGCCGTTGCTACCGGGCGCGCTGCGCCGTTTGCCAGACGCGGTACTGATCCAGCACCTTGTTGGGCCCGCCGCCATACCAGGTATAACCGTTGCGGCGTTCCTTCGAGATTTCAGCGACTCTATCGTGAATGCTTTTATCGCGATCGCCGAACAGCGGCCGATCGCTGCCAATTTCATAGAACCGCGCCCACATGGCCGGGCCTCCAGGATCCGGAATAAGTGCTCGTCCCTCCTCACCCGTCCTCCGGAACGCCATGTCCCGGATCATGGTTTTTCCGAACCAGGCTGCCGCGGCACCGATGGCACCTCTCACCTCAGGGCTGGGCGCCGGCATTTGCATGAGAAAAGCCATGATTCCGGCGCTTTCGCCGGAAACCTGCGCCGGCATCTCATAGTTGCGCGCCGAAGCAGGCGCCAGCGTGAGCGGATCATGCTGCTGCGCCCAGACTGTCCGCCGCCCCCCTTGCGTAATCTGACTGTTAAGAATACAGCCCAGGCCTCGCTGCATCCTCTCGCCGGCAAACGATCGCACCCTGGCGCTCACAAACGAAAAATCGCCATGGCCCGACGAAATGTCCCGCAACAAGCTCATCACGTTAATCATCGCAGTGTCGTTATATGTGATCGCATCGTGGTATCCCCCCTGCAGCGGATACACCTGCGGCCAGCCGCCGTTGGGATATTGCGCGTCGAAGATATAGTCGAGCCCGCGCTGAAACGATTCCTGGTATTTTGCGGAATCGCGACCCGGATTCGCTGAAATCACTTTGGCCAACAACCGGAGTTGGGGCGTGGTGGCGTCATTGTCAAATGTACCCACATAACCCCAATGCCCGCATCCTGGAATATCGTAATCGGCAGAACCTAAAAATCGTGAATCGTTGTCGGGGGCGAAATGTTCTCCGGGCGCGCGCGGATGGGCCGTCAGGTCCAGATTCTTGCTCCAGCCACCGGCGGGTGTCTGGAACGAAACGATAATATCCGCAATGCGCCTGGCCTCCGCGCCCCGATACCAGTCATCCGGCTTGGAGAACCATCCGCGGGCCAACCTTCCGGGCGGTGCAGGCAATGGCGCTTTCATCCCGCGCGCTTTCAATTCGCGCCTGAGAAAGTCCTGGTCGGCCTCCTTCAGCCGGTCCGAGACTTTTAAATATTTTTTCCACGCGGACCGCTCGGCCCGAGGCAGGGAGTCCACCCGTTCACGAATCAAAGGGTCGTCTGGCGGGTTGGTCCCTATGATGGCGCCGGACACCTGCGCGGCCGCCAGAAACATCGCAAACGCATAGAAAAGGGCGCGGGCGCCCGGCCAATGCCAGGAGACTATCAGGCGCTCCCTCACTGCGGGGCAGGAATAAAGATTTTCTGGCCCACGTGCATCTTCTCCGGCTTGAGCCCGGGATTTGCCTTGAGAATCTGGTCGATGGTCACCTTGATGTTCTTGTCGTGGTAAGCCTGCACAATCGCCAGGAGAGTGTCGCCCGATTGTATCACGTATGGA
>DASRKU010000139.1:0-3901 GCA_035648815.1 Verrucomicrobiia bacterium
TTTTTTCCATCGCGGCCCGGCCGCGTCAATTTTTTGCTCCCCACAGCATGGACGCGGCTGGAAAGGTTATCAAGAGGACACCCGGCCGGACTGGCATAATGAGTGTTACTTTCGCGGTTCATGAAAGCCAATACCACCGCCGCGAGTCAGCGAGTCAATGAATCAGTGAGTCAGAGAATGAAACACTGACAACCCTCTCTCATTCATTGACTCACTGATTCACTGACTCACTGACTTGAGGGATTTATCCGTGTTCATCCGTGATTAAAACGAACTGAATCGGTCCGGCTCAGGGAAAAGGCCGGTGCACATCGGCATCGGTCTGCGGCATGACCGGCTGAGTATAGCGCGGGTATTTTCCGGCCAGCGCTTGCTTCACGAAGACTCCAAAATCCTGCGTTGGCGTGTACTTCCAGTCAGAAATCAGCGAGGGACCCGCGAAGGGATGCAAACACCATGCGGTCCACGACCACTGATGATCCACCAACCCCTGCATCATGTGCAGCAGCCAGTCGTCTCCACCGGGAACCACGGGCCTGCTGAACCGGCCCGCCCTGCGATGCGGGCCGCCCGAACCGCCAAACTCACTCACGATCACCGGCAACCTCGCCGTGGCTTTCTCCATCTTGGCAATCCACGTCTCGGCCGTGTCCCCCTTGTTGTTGTAAGCATGATTGGCATATATCACGCCGTTCCCCTTTTTATCGAAAAGTTCCAGGCCGTTCAGGATTCCCGAAAAGTCATATGCCCAGTCCAGGCCGCCGGCGACGACCACGTTTTTCGCACCGGTCGAGCGCACCGTATCCAGCAATTGCTGCATGCCCACCGCCTCGTACGTCCTCGCCGGCCCGGCCCGGCGTGTGCTCGGCCGGTCTTTAATCGTCCCGCCGTTGAACCAGACCTCCCAGGGAACATCATGAGGTTCGTTATATAAATCGAAGAGCACGGCCGGTTGATTCTTGAACGCGGCGGCGCAATCCTTCCAGAACACAATGCTGTTCCGGTCCGGCATCGAATGCTGCCCGATGTTCGTGCCCCACTCCCCGCAATCCGACCAATGCAAGTCCAGCAAAATATAGCAACCCTGGGTCGAACAGGTCTGCACCACCTCGTGGACCAGCGCCCGGTACGCGACTCCCTGGTCCTTTTGCTCCGGCGCCTTGCCAAACCACCGGTCCTGCGCCAGGGGCAGCCGAATGATGTTCGCCTTCCAATCCCGAATCGCCACATTCACCGTGTCCAGGACATGACCCCCGATCTCGTTGGTCCATTCCAGGGTGGGGACATTCACGCCGCGAAGCAGGACCGGTTGATTTTGAGTGTCGAGAATTCGGTTCCCGACTGCTTTCAAAGCAAGGAGTGGTTTGTGGGATCCGGTTTGGGCCGCCGAAACAGACATCGAAGTTCCAAAAACCGCCACGCTGCTGAAGATTGCAACTGCGCATCCGATCGGCCGGGTCCATTTGCTCATAGTAGATCGACACCCTATTCGCCGACGATTCGCCGAATTCGGATGATCTCAAGCATCAGCATCCCGAACAGAGCCGTCAAGGATGGACTGTTCAGGATATGAGTGGAGTGTGGGTATCGGAGCCGCAGCAACGGGATGAACGTGCCCAGAAGGCGGTCTACGGAATCGTTGATTTGCCGGGCGATGCGGGATGGTACACTCGAATCCAGCCTGTTTTCAGATCCGGCAAGTGCAATTCCAATTCAGTGACAAATTTCTTGCCGGCATAATTCTGCTGCAGAACTTTCACATCCAGACCGCCGTTCATCGCCTCTTCCACGACGGCCGTGTGATGTTTGAAATGTTTGAACCTTCCCTTCTTTTTAAAAACTGCGTCACGAAATTGAATGATGTCACCTGGCGTGATCCCCGCCATTTTTCCTTCCGCCGGCACAGAATCATTTCCCTCCAGGCGCAATATCAATTTGCCCCAGACAAAATCGCCCTTGTTCGGATACTGTGCGCGGTCCCGTTCGAGCCCCGCCTCGCGCAGAGCCTGGCTGGCCAAAGCGAAACACTCCCTATCGCCGACCTTTTGTCCCAGGTGCTGCTCGCAAAAGCGAACGATTTGCTGATTTGGCGTGACAGGCTGGCCGCAGGCTGAAAAGAATGAGAACGAAAGAAAAAGAAATACTCTCCACTTCATTGGTTCAATCGTTCATGCCCAGGAATTTGCCTCTTGGGCCGACGCTAAAATCGAATGGTTTGCCATCCTTTCGTCCTTCGATGTGGTAGGGCAAGACGCCTCTTTCCTTCGTGAATGACTTGTCGATGCGGAGAATCTTGCCGTTGCCGATCTGGTCTTTGATGGTCTTTTGAGCCGCCGGCGTCGTTTCCTCCAATGTCACCTGAGCGCTTGCCAGGCTGCCATCCGCAGCCACCGTGAAGCTCTTTTCACGCCCTTCCTTCGTGGTCGTGTCCACGTCGTAGCTGATTCCATCCTCATCGAAATTCTTCTCGATGTGTTCCAGTGTGCCGGCGCCAAGCTGCGCCTGGATTGCTTTTCGCACCGCGTCCGGTGTTTCGTTCAATGCCACTTCGGCACTCAAAAGTGTTCCGTCTGCCGCCAGGGTAAACCCCTTTTCCTCATGGCCGTTTGTGATGACCTCAAAGTCGTAGGTGACCTCGGCATCTTCCAGCAGCTTGTCAACGCTCTCCAGTTTGCCCTCGCCGATCAGAATTTTGGCGGCTTTCTGCACAGGAGCGGGCGTTTCGGCAAGCAGGACTTCGATGCTGACCAGCTTTCCGTTTTCATCCACTGTGAAATCACGACCGCTTCCGTCCCTGGCCGTGAGTTCGACATCATACAGGGTTCCGCCATCGTCCATGACCCGGTCGATTTCTCCCAGTGTGCCGTCCGCTGCCTGTGCGCGAATGGCTTTTTGGACCGCCACAGGCGTGTCGGAAAGCGGGACAACTTTGGAATCATCGCGGGCAAAAGCTGCGCTCGCCAGCATACACCCCGTGACCAGCAGGATAAAATTATTCAATCGCATAAGGGCTCGCAACTCCTGGCATCAGTGCTTCACGATCCTTTTCTTGTGGTGCCGAAAATGCCGGTGCCGAAATCGAAAGCGACGATGCCGGTGGTTGCGGTGCCGAATTTGGCTCCTGTGAGCCGCAGCGGGGGCGATAGCCGGGTTTTCGCTGGCTTGGACCTCAGACGGGAAGAATTGAACGACGAATGCCACCACCAGAATAGTGAACAGCTTTTTCATGGCTGTTGGAGTATTCCAAGTTGCGTTGGGGACGTCAACTCGTGACCGATCGGGCAATCAGTGGCTGCTTAACGAGATCGGATCTCTTGAAGGAGGACGAATTGTCAGCAATCCAATTCGCCAAGGCCGCTATTGCGCAAAGGGGAAAGGCCTCTACCAAGGATATTTTAACGGCGGAATTACGATTTGGATTTTGGACAAGCCTTTTAGACTCCCGATATGAAATTATGTGGCCCAAAATCATCGCGGACGTGTTCCCCAGGATGGCGACTCGCATCGACCGCTTCCCGCTATTGTACTCGGGCGGGACCAAACAATTCGATGCGACCGCAGAAAACATCTTGAATTCAAATTAGGGCGCCACCCCGCTCCCGGTAGTGTCTATGTGGATGGAAAAACCTACACGCGTCGGGACGCCAAACGTTGCAGCAACTTGGCGTGAATTCCCCCGAACCCGCCATTGCTGAAAACGCAGACCACGTCTCCGCCCTGCGCATTGCCCGCCAGGTGGGCCACAATGGAATCCACGTCGGGCAGATACGCCGCGTTTTTGCCCGACGTTTTCAAATCTTGCATCAGCTTTTGCGGATCGAGCCGCTCGTCGGCGGCCAATTGCTCCAGCCGCGCCACCTCGGCCACCACCACCGCATCGGCATCAGCGAAGGCGGCCACC
>DASRKU010000140.1:0-15173 GCA_035648815.1 Verrucomicrobiia bacterium
GAGGTAAAACCTCGAGTTAATCACAGACTAGGACCGGACCCAGAATACGTCAACGTTTAAACCAAATGACCGTTTAATTCCGTGAATTGACAGATCGATAACGTTATCGTCAGAAGAATGGAATGTTAACAACCCTGCATCAGCCTGGAGCTCTTTTCGGCTCAAGTTGTCTCGCGACAACCTTGAGCCTGCTTCTGATTGCTCCCGAACCTGTGATCGCATCTGAACTGAGTCATGCGGGGCCTTTGTTTGATCAATTTCACCTGACGCTGGAGGAGGGGCATCGAACCGAAGCCATGGGGCCTTTCTTTTACCGAGAGCGAGCCGACACGCAACGGGCGTGGGGGCTTCCGCCTCTGTTTGCCCGTGCGTGGGACATGGCGGCGGATGTGAACGAAATGGATTTTCTTTATCCTGTGGCGAAGTACCGCCGTTACGGAACTGAATATCGCTGGGACATCATGGAGGTTTTCAGCTTCGCAGGCGGCGATGATCAGCAGGGAGCCAGGGCACGGCGGTTCACATTGTTTCCGATCTACTTCCAGCAACGCTCGCCGGATTCCAATCAGAATTATACGGCCTTCGTGCCATTCTATGGTCACCTGCAAAACAGGTTGTTCCGCGATGAAATCTTTTTCGTCATGTTTCCGATCTATGGCCAAAGCCGCAAAGGCAATGTCGTCACGGACAACTATGTGTATCCCATTTTCCACCTGCGGCATGGGGAAGCGCTGCGGGGTTGGCAATTCTGGCCTTTGCTCGGACACGAGCACAAGGATCCCACCAGGCGCAGCATCGGCTTTGGAGACACGGAAGTGGTCGGCGGCCACGACGGCTGGTTTGTGCTTTGGCCGTTCTTTTTCGATCAGAAATCGGGAATTGGCACCGAGAACCCGACCAAAGAACAGGCGTTGCTCCCGATTTACGATTATCAACGCTCGCCGCTGCGGGACTCCACCACGGTGGGATGGCCGTTCTTCACCCACGTGACCGATCGCGAGAAACATTTTCGGGAATTGGATTGTCCATGGCCGCTGATTGTTTTTGCCAGGGGCGAGGGCAAGACGACCTCTCGCGTGTTTCCATTTTACAGCCATGCTCAGAACACGAACCTGGAAAGCACGTTCTACCTGTGGCCCGTTTACAAAATGAACCGGGCTCATGGCGGGACCCTGGATCGGACGCGAACGCGGATTCTGTTCTTCTTGTATTCGGATACCGTCGAAAAAGACACCGCGTCGGGCGAGTATCGCAGGCGCATTGATTGTTTGCCGTTTTTTACGATGACGCGGACACTGTCGGGAGCGCGGCGACTTCAGATCCTGGCGCCGCTGGAGCCTTTTGTTCCGGGGAACCCGAGTGTCGAGCGCGAGTATTCGCCTGTTTGGTCGGTGTGGCGGTCGGAATCCAACCCGGTCACCCATGCGGCCAGCCAGTCGTTTCTATGGAATTTGTACCGTCACGAATCGCGGCCGGGGGCGAAGCGGACATCGGCGCTGTTTGGCTTGTACCAGTATAAATCCGGTTCCGAAGGAACCCGGCTGAGTGTGATGTATATTCCAATCATAAACAACAGCCGGCAGACCCGGCGGGCCGCAGAGTTGCCGCGCGGCGGCGATGGCCGGTAATTTGCCGGCTGGAAAGAGGCTTGATTTTTTGTCTACAAAGATGAATTAAGGGACTTATGTTCGAGAACATTGGTGAGATGATCGTTCTTTTCTGGCGCACGCTCCTGGCGTTGCCGGAAACATGGCGGCATCGCCAGAAGGTGTTTGATCAATTTTTTGAGATTGGCAACGCAAGCCTGCTGATGATTTGCGTGCTGTCGTTCTTCATCGGCGGCGTCATCACCCTGCAGACCGGCCCGGTGCTGGTGGAGCGGGGCCTGGCCAGCGCGGTCGGCGGGCTTGTGGGTATTTCGATGTGCAAAGAGCTGGCGCCCGTCATGATGTCCATCCTGATTGCCGGACGCATTGGCTCGGCCATGGCCGCCGAAATCGGGTCCATGCGCGTCTACCAGGAAATCGACGCGTTGCGGACGATGAACATCAACCCTGTTTACTACCTGGTGTTGCCGCGATTGGTGGCCATTTCCATCGCGCTGCCGTTGCTGGTGGTTTTCTCGATCCTGGTTGGCTGGCTGGGCGGCGCAATGGTGGCCGCGACCAACAACCGGATCGACATTACCTTCCAGGCATTTTTTACGACTCTGCAGGACGTGGTCGAATTCAAGGACGTCATGAACGGGGTTTTCAAGAGCTTTTGTTTTGCAGTCATCATCGGGGTGGTTTCGTGCCACCAGGGCCTGGTTACGATTGGCGGACCGCGCGGCATCGGCCGTTCCGTGACTAAGGCCGTGGTAAACTCGATTGTCCTGATCGTGCTCTTTGATTATGTCCTCACCCGGTTGCTATTGAGATGATGAACGAGAACGCAACCAATCATTCGGGAGTGAGCGTTGAAGTGCGCGGTTTGCGCAAGAGTTTCGACGGACAGGAAGTGCTCAGGGGGCTCGATTTCCAGGTCCATCCCGGCGAAGTCTTCGTGATCATGGGTCCCAGCGGCAGCGGCAAAAGCGTGCTGCTCAAGCATATCATCGGACTGGAGGAGCCCGATGCCGGCGAGATCCTGATCGATGGTCAATCCAGTCATTCCGGCGACGTGATGTCGAAGTATCGACTGGCGATGGTGTTTCAATCCGGGGCATTGCTCAACTCCCTGACCGTGGGCGAGAACGTCGGTTTATACCTCGTCGAACACCGGCTGAAGCCTCCAGCCGAGATTGCCAGGATCGTCTCTGAAAAGCTCGACAGCGTGGGCCTGAAGGGAACTGAAAACAAAATGCCCAGCGAGCTTTCCGGCGGAATGAAAAAAAGAGCGGCCATCGCCCGCGCCCTCGTCATCGAACCCCAGCTCATCCTGTACGACGAACCAACCAGCGAGCTGGACCCGCTCTCCGCCGTCGTCGTCGGCGAAGAAATCCTCAAGCTCAAAGATCGCATTCACGTCACGTCCCTCGTGGTCTCCCACGATCGCGATCTGGCTTTCGGCATCGCCGACCGCATCGCCTTCATCAATGACGGCCGCATCCTGACAATCGGAACACCCGAGGAAGTGAAGAACCGGCCGGATCCCTTGATTGAGAAATTTTTGCACGCGGATTTTAAACCTGAAAAATAACTAGCTTATGAGAAACTCGCTCGAGACCCGGATTGGAATTTTTGTCGCGCTGGTCGTGCTTGCGGCGGTGTTCATCCTGGACATTGTGGGTGGAGCAGGAAAGTTCACCCGCGGCTACCGGTTGCACGCCCTTTTCAACAACGTCCAGGAGTTGAAGGTGGGTGACCGGGTGAAGATGGCCGGCGTGGACGTCGGCTGGGTGGAAAAAGTCCAGCTCCGGGACAACAAGGTGGATGTCATCCTCAAGCTGCGCTCAAATGCCGACGTCAAGACCGACAGCACCGCCACCGTCAAGTTTACAGGGTTAATGGGCCAGAATTACGTGGCCATCGACTTTGGTTCGCCGTCGGCCCCGCGCCTGGAAGACAATCAAGTCGTCACCACGAAGGAACAGCCTGATCTCAGCGCGATGCTCGCCAAGCTGGACACCGTCGCCACGGGTGTCGAAAACCTCACCAAGAGTTTTACGGGCGACAAGATCGACAACTTACTCGGGCCGTTCACGGACTTTTTGAAAGCAAACCAGGCGCCCCTGACCGGCACCATCTCGAATCTGAACTCGATTTCCAGCCAGATCGCCGAAGGCAAAGGCACGGTTGGAAAGTTGATTTATGACCAGGCCCTGTACAATTCGGCGCTGACAACCATTCTGAGACTCCAGGCGACGGGTGAGGAGGTGAAGCTTGCGGTGAGCGATGCGCGCAGTTTGCTGGCCCAGGTCAACGCCGGGCAAGGCACGGCCGGCAAGCTTATCAAGGATGAAACCCTCTACAACGAGTCCACCGCTTCGATGGCCAATATGCGGCAAATCCTGGAAAAAATTAATCATGGCCAGGGTTCGGTTGGCAAATTGGTCAACGACCAGGAGTTCTATAAGAACGCGAAACTCAGTCTTCAGAAGCTCGACAAGGCCACGGATGGATTGGAAGACCAGGGCGCCTTAAGTGTCCTTGGCATTGCCGTGCAACATCTCTTCTGATCCGTCAAACAGCGTCAAGTCAGCGCCGTCAAGTAGAGCGCCTTCAGGTAAGCTGCTTCCTTGAAAGTCGCGGGATGATCGGGCGGGTGGCCTGTGGTGCGGATTTCTTCAAAGCGCCGCCGCGATCGCCGGGCGCCTTGTCGAATGGCCTGGAAGAATTCCTCGCTCGTAACATGCGCCGAACAGGAGCAAGCCACCAGGATGCCGTTGCGCGACACATGCTGCATTCCAAGAAATGCCAGTTTTTCGTAAGCGCGAATGGCGGTGGATCGCTCCGCCTCGCGCCGGGCCAGCGAAGGAGGATCCAGGACCACGAGATCGAATTGTTTATCCGGGTTGCCGGCCAGCCATTCAAAGGCATCGGCCTGCACCGAATCGCGCCTGCAGCCTTGAATGGCCGGGTCGGATTGGTTGAGCGCGAAATTGCGCTCGGCCGACGCGAGCGCGTGCGGGCTGATATCCAGATCCGTGACGGAGCGGGCGCCGCCCCGGGCGGCGTATAACGAAAATCCTCCGGAAAAACTAAACGCATTCAGCACACTTCGGCCTCGCGACAACGTTGCCACCAGTCTCCGATTCTCGCGTTGATCCAGAAAAAAGCCTGTCTTCTGGCCCCGCAGAAGGTCCGCTTCGAAACGCAATCCACTTTCCAGGAACGGCACCGGGCCGCCGGGGGGCGGGCCGGCCAGGAGGTCCTGGTCGGCCCAATGGCGGCCCGACTCAGGCAGCCGCAAATTCCTGCTCAGTCGCAGCACCAGCCGTTCGGGTTTCAACCGCGCCTGCATCAAGCCAATGATTTCCTCCAGCCACGGGAGCCACGAAGCCGTGTACAGTTTCAAAACGTAGCTGGCATCATAACGATCCAGCACCATGCCCGGCCAGCCGTCGCTTTCGCCATGAATGCATCGATAGCCCGTCGTGAGCGCGTCAAAGAGACCGGCCCGGCGGTCCAATGCCTGGTCGAGCCGCGCGGACCACCATTTCGCATCGATCGTTTCCGGCCTGCCCGCCTGAAGAACGCGCACGCGGATCGGAGAATCCGGATCGAATAGCCCCACCGCGAGAAACCGGTTGTTGCGATCGTAAATAACGGCCAATTCACCGGACTGGCCGGGCCGGTTCAGTTCGCGAATGCTTTTCTCAAACACCCACGGATGGCCGGCGCGCAGGACGGATTCAGCGACAGGGGAGAGCCGCAGGCGCAGCCGCGGCATGGGTTGGCTGACCTCCATATCAGATTTTCGTCCGGAACCGCAGGGCGCACAGGGAGAACTTCTGCGACATGTACCCGATGAGCTGCTTGATTTCATCGGTCTGCGACGCCACGTCAAATCCCGCAATCCGCGCAAAACCATCGCTGGGCTCCAGCAAGCCGCACAACATCCGAATCACCGTCGATTTGCCGGAGCCGTTCGGGCCCAGAAAACCGAAGATGGATCCTTTTCGAATGCTGAAGCTGACATGATCGACCGCGGTGAAATGGCCGAAGCGCCGGGTCAATCCCTCGCACTCGATCATCACCCTGGAATTGGCCGGACCTGCCGCTCCCCCTTGGAGTTCACCTGTACCACAATGTCGAAAGTTCACGCATTCCTGGCAACAATTTACGGACTACCCTCACCCGCCCTTCGGGCACCCTCTCCCATCGGATGGGAGAGGGACGGGGTGAGGGCCGACCCTGGTTGCGGCCCTGCCGCGCTGGGTTTATCCCTGGACGAGACCACCGCCTGGACGTAGCGCTCGATGCGATTGCCCGCCTCAATGAGTTGCTCGTAGCCCGTGGCGAAGCATGCCCGGCAAAAAGCGGCGCCGTTCTCCCCGAATGCCGAACCCGGAACCATCGCCACGCGCTCCGACTGCAACAACCCAAGAGCAAAGTCTTTGCCGCTCATTCCTGTCGACTCGACGCATGGGAACGCATAGAAGGAGCCCCGCGGCAGATGGCACTTCAGGCCGATCTCGTTCAAACGGCGCACCAGGAAATCGCGCCGGCGCTGATACTGCTCGCGCATGGATTTCATGGCATCTTCGCCGCGCGTCAATGCTTCAATGGCCGCTTCCTGGCTGATCACCGATGCGCACATCATCGAATACTGGTGCACTTTCATCATGGCTTCAATGAGTGCCGCGGGTCCGCATGCGTAACCGATGCGCCACCCCGTCATCGCAAAAGCCTTGGAAAATCCGTGCAGGAAAATCGTCCGCTCCTTCATCCCCGGCAGGCTGACAACGCTCACGTGCTGCCCTTCAAAGGTCAGCTCGGCATAAATCTCATCACTCAAAACAATCAGGTCCTTCTCGACGCAAAAATGCGCAATCGCCTCCAATTGTTCGCGATTGCACGTCCCGCCCGTGGGATTGCAGGGAAGATTCAAAACCAGCAATTTGCATCCCGGCTGCCATGCGGAGCGCAGGGCCTCCGCCGTCAACGCAAAGTTGTCTTTGGCAAATGTCGGCACAGGAATCCCGACGCCATGCACCAGCGTGATGCTCGGGTGGTAACTCACGTAACAGGGCTGGTGAAACAGGACCTTATCGCCCGGATTCACCAGGGCACGGAACGCGATATCCAGCGCCTCGGAAACCCCAACAGTCACCAGGATCTCGTCGTCGGGCCGGTACGTGACGCCAAAGTTCTTCTCGTCATACCGGCTGATCGCCCGGCGCAATTCAATCAGCCCGAGATTCGATGTGTAATGCGTTTTTCCCTTTTCCAGGGCATAAATGCCGGCTTCGCGAATATGCCAGGGCGTGTCAAAATCCGGCTCGCCAATCCCCAGCGAAATCACATCCTTCATCTTCGAGACCACTTCAAAAAAGTCCCGGATGCCTGATCGCGGCAGGTTGACAACATGCCGGGCAATGTGGCGTGTGACGTCCATGGGAGCAGCCTACGGAGCCACGTTGAGCCGGTTGTTCTCCTCAGGAACCGTCGCCATCAGAAAACCCTGTTCCTTGTACGACCGCAACATGAAGTGCGTCGCCGTCGACAGCACGCCCTCCAGGGTTGCCAGTTTTTCCGACACGAAAGCGGCCACTTTCTGGAGGCTGGAACCGTTGACGAATACCAGCAGGTCGTAACTTCCCGACATTAAATAGCACGATTCGACTTCGTCAAAGCGGCTGATCCGGTCGGCCAAACGGTTGAAGCCCCCGCCGCGCTCGGGCGTGATTCGGACTTCGATGACGGCGCGCACCGCGGCGGATTCTTGTTCGGCGATATTCAGCACCGGGCGCCAGCCCAGCAGGATGTGATCTTTCCTGAGCTGGTCCAGGTGACGGTTGACGTCGGCCTCGGTCAGGTTGAGCACCTGGGCCATTTGCGCGGTGTTCAAACTGCCGCCTTCGAGCAAGAGCTTCAGAACCGGGTTCATGAGGCGGGGATTTTCGCAAAACAACCGCATAAAGCCATAAAAATTGTTCTCCTTTTCTCTTGTGAATAAGCGTGGTAACCTGTGCGGAGAGAAACCAATTCAGAGACCGGACGAAATACTAGTTGAAAGCGCTGATCGAGACCAGGAATACGAGAAGTGAACAGATCTTTCTCGTCGGGGTGGAACTCAAATCCCGAAACGGAGGTTGGGAAACAGACGATTCCCTCGACGAACTCGCCGAACTGGCCGCCACGGCTGGAGGCAAGGTCGTCGGCGATGGCGTCCAAAAAATGGAGTCGCCACACGCAGCGACATTCATCGGGAAAGGCAAAGCCGATGAATTTGCGGCGATCTGCCGCACGCAGGGGGTGGATACGGTTATTTTCGATGACGAACTGTCGCCCGCGCAAAGCCGGAATCTTGAGAAACTTTTCAACTGCAAAGTCCTGGACCGGACCTCGCTCATTCTCGATATCTTTGCCCAGCGCGCGCGCAGCCGGGAAGGGAAACTCCAGATCGAACTGGCGCAATTGCAGCACCTGCTGCCCAGGCTGACACGGTTCTGGGGACATTTGTCGCGGCAGAAAGGCGGCATTGGCATGCGCGGCGGCGAGGGTGAAACGCAGTTGGAAACCGACCGCCGCCGAGTCCAGGATCGCATCGCAAAGATCCGGGTGGAGCTGGACGTGGTGCGGCGGCAGCGCCTGACCCAGCGCCAGGCCCGCCAGCGCAACCGCTGGCCGCTGGCCTCCATCGTCGGTTACACGAACGCCGGCAAATCCACGCTGCTGAACCGCTTGACCGGAGCCGATGTCCTGGCCGAGAACAGGTTGTTCGCCACGCTCGATCCCACAACCCGCCGACTGCGCCTGCCCTCCAACCAGAATGTGCTGCTGACAGACACCGTGGGTTTTATCCGCAAGCTGCCGCACGGGCTGGTCGAAGCCTTCAAAGCCACCCTGGAGGAAGTCGTCAAAGCGGACTTGCTCTTGCATATCGTGGACGTCAGCCACCCCAAGGCCGAGGAGCAAATCCAGTCGGTCGATGCCGTGCTCAAGGAAATCGGGGCCGACGGAAAACCGACGCTGATGGTCTTTAACAAGATTGACCGGCTTAAGGGCAGTCCGGAGAAGCTGGCGCGTTTCCTGGATCGGCACCCGAAGGGTGTCGCCATTTCAGCTGAAAATGGCGACGGGATCGATCAATTGCTGGCCGAACTGGGCAGCCAGCTCCGCCCGGCGCGGGAATTCATGGAATTGTCGGTGCCGCAAGAAAAAGCCGGGGTGATTGCGCGCCTGCACGAAGTGGGCGAGATCATCGAGCGCCGTTATAACGGCCGGACCGCGCGATTCAAAGCGCGCGTTCCACAGCACTTTCATCACGAGTTCGAACAGTTCCTCGTCCGCCACCTGCAGGCGGTTTAACATTTTCATTAACCACGGATGGACACGGATGACTCCCTCAAGTCAGTGAGTCAATGAGTCAGTGAGTCAGAGAATGAAACACTGACAACCCTCTCTCATTCATTGACTCACTGACTCACTGACTCAATAAGGGAAGGTAGGGCTTCGCTGTGCGCGCAGCCGGACGCACGCAGTGCGCCCCTACCTTTTAAATCCGTGTCCATCCGTGTCCATCCGTGGTTAAACTTCTTTTTTGCTGGCCCCATTCGTCAAACGTGATAAACCACGGGCATGGCAACAGGGTTTCGGATCAGGGATTTGCCTCTCAACGAACGGCCGCGCGAGCGGCTCATCAATAATGGCGCCGAGGCGCTCAAAAACTCGGAGCTCATCGCCATCCTCCTGCGCACTGGATTGAAAGGGATTTCCGCAATCCAGGTCGCCGAACAACTCCTGAACAAATTCCAAACCCTCGACAATCTCTCCCGGGCCGGCATCGAGGATTTGCAGTCGATCAAAGGAATCGGGCGCGACAAGGCCATTGCGCTGAAGGGCGCGTTTACTCTGGCGCGACGGATGGCTTTGGAAATGCGCCGCGAATCCCCGACGCTGGACTGTCCGGAAGTGATTGCCGATCTATTGCGCGAACAGAACCGGGCGTATGCGGTTGAAACCTTTCAAGTGGTGCTGGTCAATACCCGCAGGCGGCTGATCCGGGTGGAGATTGTTTCGCAAGGCACGCTGGACACGATCCTGGTCCACCCGCGCGAGGTCTTTAAGGCCGCCATCGCCGCCAACGCGGCGGCAATCGTCCTGATCCACAACCATCCGAGCGGGGATCCGACGCCCTCCGAAGCGGACATCAAAGTGACACGCGACCTGATTCGCGCCGGCCACCTGCTGAAGATCGAGGTGCTGGATCACGTCATCCTTGGCCGAGCCACCCAGGAGCGGCCAAAGGATTACGTTTCATTGCGCGAACTTGGATACTTTGCCGCGTGATGAACAATGCCACGCTGCGAATCACAAGCCCCCGTCAAAATAGTAGCGCTGTGTTGCCACATGCTGGCCGACGGACAATCGAAATGTCTTTTGTGTCCCGTCCGCGAATCGAATTGTGTAGGGCACAAACCACTTGAGGACGGCGCTGGTAGCCAGCCAATTTGTGGGCTGCCCAATACTGACGATTTCCGTTCCCAGAAAGTTGCTCCTCATTTGTTCGGTAAACATTTGCGCGTACGTGTCATGCGGCACCCCTGGTTCCGTGAAGTTAGTCAGAAACGATTCGAAATCGCCTCGCGACAATGCCGCAAAAATACCCTGTGTTGCGGCTTCCGGTGTCTTTGGATAATCCTCGGGCAGGCTCGACGGGGGCTGCGAAGGCTGTGTGTTCGCGTTTCGTGACTGAGGATGCTGCTGTTTGGCAAGCAGGTCTTCAAAGTCGGCCTTCTGCCGTTGCAACAGGCCAAGCTCGCCGCGAAGCCGGAGCAGTTCGTTGTCTGGTGACATGTTCACCCTATAGCAGCCGCCGAACCGGCAAATCGCACAAGGAAAATGTGCTGTGGATAAAAAAACTGTCCCTTTTCGTTGATCCGCGGCATTTAAAGATGGATGCAGGAACTGGATGACAATGCCTTGCTGCGGGAATATGCGGAGCACGATTCCCAGGAAGCCTTTGCTGCGCTGGTCGCGCGACACGTAAACAAAGTGTACTCGGTCGCGTT
This sequence comes from Verrucomicrobiia bacterium, assembly GCA_035648815.1. Taxonomy (GTDB): domain Bacteria; phylum Verrucomicrobiota; class Verrucomicrobiia; order Limisphaerales; family BOG-1460; genus DASRKU01. Next base: position 10,661 of record DASRKU010000140.1, read on the forward strand.
GCGTCACACGGGCGATCCGAATCGGGCTGAGGAAATCACACAGGCAGTCTTTACAATCCTGGCAAAGAAATCCCGAAGTCTCGGCAGGGACGTCGTGATTTCCGGTTGGCTTTATCAGACAGCGCGGCTGACGGCCAGGACTTTGATCCGGGGCGAAATTCGACGAGCGCAACGGCAACAGGAGGCTCTCATGCAGAATGTGTCCAATCAAAGCGAGCCCGAGATCTGGGCTGAAATTGCCCCGCAATTGGATGCCGCAATGGAGGAACTGAGTGAACTGGATCGTCATGCGGTGGTGCTTCGGTTTTTCGACGGCAGGAGCATGAGTGATGTCGGAGCAGCGCTGGGCGCGACCGAAGAGGCCGCCAAGAAGCGCGTCACCCGCGCCGTGGAAAAACTGCGGCTGTTTTTCTCCAGGCGCGGTGTCGTATTAACCGCCGGGGTGCTGACTTCAACGATTGCCGCCCATTCAGTTCAAGCTGCGCCGGCGATGCTGGCCAAAAGCGTGGCGGCCCTCGCGGTGACGCAAGGAGCGGCGGCGACCGGTTCAACCCTGTCTCTCATCAAAGGAGCATTGAAAGTTATGGCATGGACAAAAGCGAAAACCGCGATCGGCATCGCAATCGTAATGGTGGTTGGAGCCGGTGGTGTGGTGGTTAAGAACAGCTATTTCCCTGGCGAGCCGAGCTATGAAGGCCGCAAACTTTTGGAGTGGCTTGCGGATGTTGACTATCGCCAGCCGCAGGCAAAGCGCGCGAAAGCCGCCGAAGCGATCCGGCACATGGGAAGAAAGACCCTGCCGTTCCTGCTGGCCGATCTTGGAGATAAACGCTTCGGCACGGTGCATTACGCCGAACAAGATAACCGCTCCAAGGACGAGCGCAGTCGCCAGGCGACCTGGGCTTTTGATGCACTGGGGACAATGGGAACGTCCGCCATTCCTGAACTCAAACGGCTTTTGGAACAAAACCCCGGCTACGCGCCGGTTGCGCTGGCAGACATTGGACCGGATGCCCTGCCCGAACTATTGAACGCGCTGACCAACGGAAGCTTTTGGGTCCGGGACAATACAGCCGTGGGGTTGGTCAACGCGATTTACTCGGGGAAAATCACTTCCGATCAGGCGAAAGCTGCATTTCCAATTGCCCTCAACAATTTGACTTATGAAAACACCAATACCCTGTTCCGCGACAATACTCGATGGCGGGCGACATCGTTACTGGCCGCCTTAAAACGCGAACCCGAAATTACCGTTCCAGCTTTGCTGCGGGGGCTTGATGATACTAATGCTAGTGTCGCCGCCGCATATATAATTGCTTTGGGTGCATTTGGAAAAGACGCAAGGGCTGCGATTCCGGCATTGGAAAAAGCTGCCGATTCCACAAACAGCCTGCTGAGTCCTGTTGCGAAGGCGTCATTACATGGCATTGAGCCATCAAAATATTAAGCCGCGAAACAATCCCTCGGAATAACGCAGAGATCACGGAGAACTTCTCTTCGGGCGCGAGCCACAAAACCCAGTACCACAAAAAATGGTGTTGACACAAACAGGTTTGTGCTGCCAACTGAATTGCATGAAAGATCCGCTCCAGGATGTCATGGGCCGGCCCAGGCGCTATGCGAACATCGACGGCACCGGGGAACTGAGCATGGGTGTGATGCTGCTGGGCTTTGCCGCCTTGAGCTATCTGCAGGCGGCGCTGCCGGAGCATTCGATGTGGAGGACCGGCTTTGCGAGCATGGCGTTCATGTACCTGATCCTCGTCCCGGCCCTGGCGTTGGGCTACTGGGGCGGAAAGGCAATCAAGAAGCGAATCACCTGGCCTCGCACGGGATACGTCGCTTATTCCCGCGGCGGAAAGTCCTGGTAGACGGGGGTTGTGTTCTGCTGCATCGTTTCCGCGGTTATCGCGGCCGGCTTCAGCTTTCTGCTTCTGTTCGCAAAACGGGGCGATTCAATGGACCTTCCACGGATATTCATTTTAATCACCTGGGTCCCGGGCTACGCCTATTGGATTTTCCTGACCGGCAGGCAACAACCCTGGAAATGGCTGGTATTGCTCTTCATGGCCGCAGGGCTTGTCGCCATTAATTCCAGAGTTCCCGGCGATTATGTGGAATTGTTTCGGCCTGTGGCTTTGTTTGTTGGCCTTACATGGCTCGCATCCGGCGCTGCCACCCTGGCGCTCTACATTCGCCGCACCCAACCACCCGCCACGGAAGCCGAATGAACGATCAACTTCGAGCCATCTCCTAACTGGACCGGGTCATTCATGAACCCGGACGGCTGATGATCCTTGCCCTGCTCGGGGCGGTGCAGGAATGCGACTTCCTTTACCTGCTGACCGAAACCGAAATGAACAAGGGCAACCTCTCCAGCCATCTCGCCCGATTGGAGGAGGCCGGCTACGTCGAGATTGAGAAAACCTATCGCGGCAAAGTGCCCCAGACCCTGTTGCGCTTGACAAGGGCCGGACGCACGGCGTTCGACCAGTACCGCAAGTGGCTGAAGTCCGCCCTTTAGGGCGTGTTGCCCAAAACGAAACGCCGCCCTGACGACGACAAAAAGCCAGGACACCCTCACCCCGTCCCTCTCCCATCCGATGGGAGAGGGTGCCCGACTTGTCCGCCGTAGCTTTAGCGAAGGCGGAAAGGACGGGTGAGGGTTCCTTTTGACCAGATTCTTGATTTGGTTCCGCCAAGGCCAGTTTTGACTTGGCAAGTTCCTGGTTTGCCTCACTTTGAATTCGTGATTCATCCAACCGCAATCATTCATCCCAAGGCAAGCGTGGATTCCACGGTCCGGGTGGGGCCGTACTCAGTCATCGATGAAGGCGTGCGACTCGGGCCGGACTGCGTGGTCGGACCGCACGTATACATCACCGGGATCACCACCATCGGCTCCCATAATCACTTTCATGCGGGCTGTGTGATTGGCGACGCGCCGCAGGACTTGAAATATGACGGCGCGCCGACGCGCCTGCGCATTGGGGACCACAACGTGATGCGGGAACATGTGACCGTGCATCGTTCGACCCATGCCGATTCCGAGACGGTCATTGGCTCCAACAATTATTTGATGCAACACAGCCATGTGGCCCACAATTGTGTGATTGAAGACCACGTGATCATGGCGGGCGGAGCGCTCCTGGCCGGCCACGTTCTCGTCCAAAAGAGCGCTTTCATATCCGGGAACTGCCTCGTCCACCAGTACACGCGAGTCGGCACCCTGGCCCTGATGCAGGGAGGCTCCGCCATTAGCAAAGATCTTCCCCCGTTTACCATGGCCCATGGGGTCAACCTGATCTGCGGCCTGAACATCGTCGGCCTGCGGCGGGCCGGCTTCTCCGCCGACCAACGGCTGGAACTCAAGCGCTTGTATCACGCAATTTTTCGCGAAGGCCATCCCCTGCGGCAAATCATCGCCACCCTGCGCGAAAAAGCCTCCAGCTCCGCGGCACTGACCCTGTTGGATTTCCTGGCGGCCGCCAAACGGGGTATTTGCAGCGATGCCGCGATCAGCCCTGGCGAACCTGACAAAATTGAGCTTTGACTGAAGGGCTTTTTCAGGATACGATTCCAGTCCAGAATGACTCTTAGGCGCTTGATTTTTAAGTGCGTTTTCGGCGCGGTTTCCGCGCTTGTTTTTGCCGCATGGAACGCGTCGGGAGCCGATGCGTCCAAGCCGGCGGAAAAGATCGAATTCTCGACTCCCACTCAGGGCGCGTGGGTCACTAATGTGAATGACCTCGGCGCGGCAGCCAGCGACAAGGAAACGGCTGATCCTCGATCCACCACTTCGTTCCATCCACAGACTTCCGATTTCGAATTATTGGCTCCGATCGCCCCGGCTCCCGAGGTGGTCGTCACCCGGCGAAGCAAGGACCCCCTCGACTCCGGGTTGCCGGGGAGTCCTGAAGACATGCTGCGGGACAAGCTTATTAAAGATCTGCTGAGAGTGCCTGGCTTTGAACAGCCGGGTCAATCCACCGAGCAAGGCCGGTCGGGGCATACGGTCCAGAGCTTGTACGGACAAATGCTCGGCGGATCCACCACGGAAACAAAAAGTGTCTGGCACTATTACGACGCCTTTTCGGTCGGGGGCGAGCAAGGAAAAACGTCTTCGGGCCTGAACGGGCCGGCATCTCCCTGGGTTGACAATATGGGTTCCCACGGCGACGCGGATTCGGTGCTGAATCCGAACTCTGCTCTCATTGGCTCCGGCGCTCACAGCTTGTGGGATTCGCTGAGTGCCGAAGGATACGCGCGCGTAAACAACATCAATGAGAACGCCCGAGCCCGCGAAGCACAGCAGAACCAGCTCAAGCAAATGCAACAAGTGCTGAACGGGAATTATGACCTGCAACCGGCCACCCCACTCTCCGGAGCTGGGGGAGGCAGCTTTGGAGACTCTTCGACGCCGGCGGAACCGCGCAGTGCGGCCAGCATCCTGGCAAATGGCCCGGGCTCGATCGGCTCGACTTACTCCCTGAGTCCGCCCACTGCTCCCACG
>DASRKU010000141.1:0-3772 GCA_035648815.1 Verrucomicrobiia bacterium
AAGGGAAACTTTCACGCACGGTTCCTAGGGGGGTGTGGGCGGGTTAACCGCCTGCACCTACCCGGTGAAAGGAATGACAAACGTCCCGAACTTATTGAGGAAAGTGCCGAAGAAAAGGATCCAGGCCGGGCGCGGCAGGGCCCTCAGGGTTGCGATCAGGCCAGGATCGGGCGTGTTCACTTACTGAAAAGAATGAATTAACCTTTCACTGCAACCCTCACCAACTGCCTTCGACTCTCGACTTTCGTCGCTCGACAGCCCTATCGTGGCGCAATGGTTTCAAGGTAACGTTTGCGCCATTCCGCTCGGGAGATTTTTCCGCGTTGGTTCGCGAACAATGATTCCACCAGCCACCATTCCCGTGGAACCTGCCATGCGGGCAATTGTGCCAGCAGAAATTGTTTCAAAGTCTCGCTGGAAACCGTGGTTTTCGCCACCACACAGGCCACAATGGTTTCACCGCGCCTGTCCGCGCTGGGAATCCCAAACACCAGGCATTCGTGAACGTCGGGATGGCGGCCCAGAACAGATTCGATGTCATCGGGGGAAACCTTCCGTCCCGCAACATTGATCTGCTCGCCCAGGCGGCCGCGCAGATAGATCAGGCCAAAGGAAACTTCGGCCAGGTCTGTCGTCTGAAAGACTCCGTTGCCAAGGCCTGGGCGGGGCTCAGGCCAATAGGTTTCGCCGATGGCGCGGCTGCGGACCTCAAGGCAGCCGGTTTCGCCGACGCTGACGGTCACATTGCGCATGGGCGCGCCGACGCATGCGGGATCGAGCCGCGGGCCGTCGGACGCGTCATAGGCGATGCCTCCGCACTCGCTGCTTCCGTAGAAGTTGTGAATCTTCAACCCGCGCAGCGCAAAAACGTTTTGTTCGAGGGCGACCGGCAGGGGTGCCCCGGCGGAGATAGCGAGGCGCACGTTTTGGGGAATGACATCAGCATCGTGCCAGGTGCGCCAGAGGGCGGGCACGGCGGCGAGGGTAAGGCCCGGCTCGCCGCGAGCCGCGAGCCGAACCGCTTCCGGCAGGGGCGCGCCCGGCAGGATCAGCGGAATCCCATTGAGCAGCAGCGGCAACACCAGGTTGGAAAATCCATACGAATGAGCCAATGAAATGACGCCGATATTCGGCCAATCGGGGCGAAGCCCCATGGTGGCAACAATGTTCTCGGCATCGGCAACCAACTGATCCTCGGTGAACGCAACCAATCGGGAACCGGCGGTGCTGGCCGACGTGGTTTTGAGGTGGACGATGCCGGGGGACAATGCCGAGGTCATCGGGGGCGGCTCCTGGTGTGCTTCAAGCGGACAGACAACCTGGTTCTGGCGCCATGCCTGCAACACCGCCAGGATAAATTCCGCGGATATGCCGCGCGGGAAGGCGGCCTTTTCCGGGACGCGCGAGGCCCGTTCGGCGTCGATCGACAGTTCCTGAAATGTCCACTGCCGTCCGACGGTGAAATCGCGGATGGCGATGTGATCCGAAAAGGTGCGCGCCACCAGGCGCCAGCGGTCGTAAAGCATTTGCCAGTTACGTAGCGCACGAATAGGCTGGCAGGCAAGCCGGAATGACAGCCAAACGACAAACGGAAGCGCCAAGTGACAAGTGATAAGGACGAAATAGAAGGGAATTGCAACACTCGATCGCGATGGGCGATCTGGGTCGCTTGCATTCTCTTGTTTGCCGGGTGCTCGACTTCGCGTCCGCTGACTGGAGCACGGCCTTTCAATTTTCAGACGGACACGTTTGCTTATCCAAATGAGTTGGTATGGGAGTACCACTTCGACGACGCGGGCCGGTGGGTGCACCAGCGACGCAAGCCCGACCCGGATTACACGCATCATTGCTTCGTGGTTGCGCGCTCGGCGCGGCAGTTCTTCGAAAATGCGCGATTCGACCCGGCTCAACTCCACGCTGACGAAGCAACGTATCGGCGGTTAATTCGTTCCGTCATCAGCATCGATCCGCGCCGCGACCTGGATGATTCGCAGAAGGTGGTGATCCCGGGTTATGCGAACCTGCATGAGTTCAGCCGTGGACAGGAACGGCTGCTCAAGGAGGAATGCGGCGGGGCCTGGCACAGCTATTTTCAGCGGGGACATTGGCGCATGGTCTTTCCCTTCAGCCGCACCAACCAGGAGCACTCGGCGGAACTGCTGATTTCGGATCTGAAACAAAATCGGCCGCCGATCGTCCATATCGTCCGTTTTCCGCAGTTGACGATCAATCATGCGCTGCTGCTGTTTGATGTGAAGGAGACGGACAAGGAAATTGTGTTTTCGGCGTATGACCCGAATCGTCCGGAGTCGCCCAAAGCGCTCACGTTCGACCGCAGCCGCAGGACTTTCTTTTTTTCGGGCAACGATTATTTCCCCGGCGGCCGGGTGGATGTGTACGAGGTGTATCGGAGTTTGGTGAAGTGAAGAACAACAAATCATTGAGTGAATCAGTGAGTCAGTGATTCAGTGATTGACTGGAAATCTCTGACGCACACTAATTCACCCAATCGTTTTCTCGTTCAGTCACTGACTCACTGATTCACTGATTCACTGACTCCCCTTCAGCTCAGCCTCTCGCGTCCGCCGTAGCCGGTTTCCAGGTCGTGCCAGAACTCGATGTCGTCCTCGTCCTTTTCCCAGCAGAGAAAAACTTCCTTGCCGCCGATGATGGCGGGAAAATCCACAAGACCGCGGTCGATGTCCTTGACCTGGATCTCTCGGGACTCGAACTGGGCGAGCGCCTGGCGGAGGTCCGCGATATGACGCACCCAAGTGTTCACCAGTTCGCCGCCGAAATCGCCGCCGGGAGCAGTGAGGGCATTGATGCGGAGATCGGTTTTCAGGAGCTGGTTGCGGAGCCGGATCAGGTCCTCGAGCCATCGGCGAACTTGTGGAAGCAGCTCCCGGGCTTCATCCAGTGAATAATGTTTTTTGAAATGGTGAGCCATGGGAGATCCTATTTGCCAGTGGTCTCCACTTTTTTTCGCACGTCCTCGCTGGCGGCCAGCGAGAGGGATTTATTCCATGCTTCGAGCGCTTTGTCTTTCTGGCCCAGCACGGAATAAATATCGCCCAGGTGATCATACAGCACGGCATCGGGCTCTTCGGTCAGGCGGATGGCATCGTGGATATAATCGAGGGCCTCCCTGGGTTCATGCAATTTGAACAGGACCCAGCCCATGCTGTCGAGGTAAGCCGCGTTTTTGGGGTCGAGTTTCAGGGCCTTCTCAATCAGCGTCTTCGCCTGTTCCAATTTTTCGCCGCGATCGGCCCACATGAAGCCCAGGTAATTCATGGCGGGTGAGAAATCGGGCGAGAGCTCGATGCATTTATTGAAGTACTTTTCGGCATCCGCATATCTGCCATTGCGTTCGCACGCGGCGCCGTAATCGAAATAGAACTCCACCAGGACTTCGGGTTCCAGGGCATTGGTGCCGGCGGCTGACGAGAGAATTTCCGCCGAGTTAAAGCGGCTGAGGGCGTTGGTGTATTCCTTGCGCTCGGTGTAGGCAACGGCCGAGAGGTATTCCAGCGCGAAGTCCTGTCCAAACTGCTCGCGGGCTTTGGCCAGCGTGGAGAGCGCCTCGGTGGTGTGGCCGCCAAAAATCTGTGCGCGGGCCAGTTCATAGAAGGCGCGCTTGAAATCGGGCTTGAGCAGGAGCGCCCTGGAGAAATGCTCGGCGGCTTCGTTGAAATTCTTCTGCTCGGAAGCAATCTGGCCCAGCCAAAAATAGGCTTCAATATCGGTGGGGTTATCCTTCAACAACAAT
>DASRKU010000142.1:0-4067 GCA_035648815.1 Verrucomicrobiia bacterium
TGTCCGTCATAGCGATCGCGGCACGTGCGGACGATTTCCAATCCCTGGTTGACCATACCCATGCGTATCAAGTGCGACGCAACCTGGTACTCGATCCCCGTCCAGACCTCGTTCGAATAAACAAAAGGCAATGAAGGCTCGCCTCCTTTGGGCCAGGTGCACAAGAGCAGCCCGCCTTCGTTTCCGCAGGCATAGGAAGGGCGCTGGGGATTGGCAAAACCCGAAAGATCGGATTTAAAATTATGACGGTAGACGGAAAGAAGATGGCTGCGCACCTTGGCGCGATCCAAAACCTGGCCAAGCCCGCAGACCCATGCGAGCCACGAGCCCAGGACACCATCGGAAAGGCATCCGGTGCCATATTGATACTTCGGCCCTTCCCTTTCCAAGAGAACTTTGGCCTCCGGCTAGAAGGCATGGGCCGAGTAGTCCATGTGGACCGGTTTCTGTCAATCCGCATTCGGTGTCACTTAAAGAGCCGGCTCCTTGCTGTTGGCAGCGGGGAGCATTTCAATTTTTTCGATTGAAAATCGGCCATTGAAAATTTGTTATTTGTTATATACAAAGCGGGTGGCATGACACCGCAGCAATTGTTCCAAGGCAGGCGACCCAAAAAGATGAAATGCACCCTTGGCGGCATAATCTGGAGACTGTGAGCTGTTGAGGCTTGGCCATTCGAATATACTGCTCCTGACTATGAGCCAATGGGCATTGCTGACCGGCGCGTCTTCGGGTATCGGCCTCGAGCTGGCAAAACTGTTCGCGGCAGACGGCTTCCATCTCGCGCTCGTGGCGCGCAACGAGGCGCGGTTGCGAACCATCGCCAAAGATCTGCAGGAAAAGCATGGTATCCAGGCCCTGGCGCTCCCCTGCGACTTGGGTTCAGCCAACGCCCCGGAACAAATTCATAATGCATTGCGACAAACACCGGTCTCCGTCCTGGTGAACAACGCAGGCTTCGGCGCCTATGGACCGTTTGCGCAAAGTGATCTCAGGATTGGGACGGAAATGATGCAGGTGAACATGAATTCCCTGGTGCAGCTCACGCGGCTGTTTGTGGAGCCGATGCTCTCGCGGGGCGAAGGGCGCATTCTGAATGTCGCCTCCACGGCGGCGTTCCAGCCGGGGCCCACGGTGAATCTTTACTTTGCAAGCAAGGCGTTCGTGTATTCATTCTCGTACGCACTCGCCGAAGAACTGAAGCAGACCGGCGTCACAGTGACGGTCCTTTGTCCTGGCAGCACGCGCACGGAATTCTTCCATCGGGCGGGTATGCCCATGGCGGGCCGGTGGGCGACGATGGAGGCGGCGGAGGTCGCCGCGATAGGGTATCGGGGGTTGATGAAAGGAAAGCGCGTGGTGATTCCGGGAATTTTTAACAAAGTCGGGGCCTTTCTGGCAAAAAGAGCGCCCGACCGTCTGAGCGCCGCAGTCGTCGCGCGGCTGCACAAGAAATGACGCAGGCTGCCAGCCAGCAACGCCGGGGGTGCGGCTTGACCGCCGTACTCGCGCTGTTACACTCCGGGGGTCTCAATGAAATTATCGAGCGTGATCGTGACGGCGGGGATTTGCGCGCTGTGCCAATTCCAGCAGGTCCGGGCAGAAATGGTGGATGGGATCAAGGCCATCGTCCACGATTCGATTATTACCTACCAGCAGGTCCTGGAGTATACCGCGCCGGTTCTGGAACGATTGCGCAGCCAGTATGGAGAACGGCCCGAGGTGCTCCAGAAGCAGGTCGCCGCGGTGGAGGAGGATAATCTTGAGCAGTTGCTGCAGCGGGACCTGATTCTCCGCGAATTCGAAGTTGCCGGATATACAAACGCCTTGCCGGAAACCATCATTGATGAGGAGCTGCGCGCCTACATCCATTCCAGCTACGGGGATGACCGCGTTCGGTTCATCAAGACGTTGCAGGCGGAGGGAAAGACCCTTGAGCAATTTCGAAAAGAGTTTCGTGACCGGATCATTGTCCAGCAGATGCGCTTGTCCCACGAGACCACCGAGGCCATCGTGTCTCCGCACAAAATCGAAGTTTATTACAACGAGCACAAGGACAGCTTTAAAGAAGAAACGCAGGTCAAGCTCAGGATGATTGTTTTGAACAAGCCTGCCGATGATGCCGGGCAGATCCGCAAACTGGCTGATGAAATTCTGGCCAAGATCAATGACGGTTCTTCGTTTGCGGAACTGGCCTCGGAATTTTCGCAGGGTCCGCAGCGCGCCCAGGCCGGGGACTGGGGATGGGTGGCCAAGTCGGTTTTGCGAAAGGAATTGGCGGACGTGGCCTTCACACTTAAGACGGGCGAAAAGAGCGGCGTCATCGAAACGCCCGAAGCCTGTTATCTCATGCTCGTGGAGGACGCGAAAGCGGAGCACATCCAGCCTTTGAACGAGGTTCGGGACAAAATTGAATCGATTTTAACAGGTCAGGAGCGGGACCGGGTTCAGAAGCAATGGATTGGCCGCCTGAAGAAGAAAACCTTCATTCGGTATTTCTGAGGAAAGAAAACCCTCACCCCGGCCCTCTCCCACCCGCTGCGCTCGCGCGACAGCGCGGCGAGTCGGATGGGAGAGGGAGAATGGATTGACGCGTTAGTTGCAAACCATGGTGCAATCGAATCCAAATCATACGCTATTGTTCCCTCTCCCGTCGGACGGGAGAGGGCTAGGGTGAGGGCTGCGTTTTGCTTGTGATTTGGACACCATGCCCATTACTGCGCTGAAATCTTCGATGCAAATTGGCATTACATTGGGCGACGTGACGGGCATTGGCCCGGAGGTGACGTTGAAGGCTTTGGTTGCGGAGCTGCCGAAAGACGACGCGCAATACCTGCTGATCGGCGATGAAGGTCATGCGCGCCGGTGCAACGAAACGCTTGGCCTGGGTCTGGATATTGGCGGGTGCGAAGGCAAGGCAAGCCGCATCGAGTGCTTCAATCCCCTTTCGGAACCGTTGCCTGCTGACCTGCTCGGCGGATCTCCTGCCGCAGCCAGCGCCGCCGTGGCATGGCTTCGCGAGGGAGCCGAGCGGTGTTTGCGCCAGGAACTCAAGGCGATGGTCACCGCGCCGGTGAGCAAGGAAGCCATCATCCGCGCCGGACACGCGTTCATCGGACAAACTGAATTCCTGTCCCACCTCGCCCGGACCGAGCGAACGGTCATGATGCTCCTGGGTCACGATGATCGTGGGCGATGGCTTCGCGTGGCGCTGGCCACGACCCATGTGCCATTGAAACTGGTGGCCGAACAGGTCACCCGCTCCAAAGTGGAATTGGCAATCGAGCTGGCCGCCAAAGCCTGCCGGGACCTGATGCTGCCTCGGGCCCGCGTGGCCGTTTGCGGCTTAAACCCCCATGCCGGCGAAGGCGGAGAAATGGGAAACGAAGAGAACCAGACCATCGGCCCGGCAGTCCTCGCCATGCAGCGGCGGCAAATCGATGTCCTCGGGCCAATGAGCGCGGACACATTGTTTCATCGCGCCTTCAAGGGAGACTTCGATGCGGTGGTGGCGATGTATCATGACCAGGGATTGGCCCCGCTTAAAATGATTGCCTTTGAAAGCGGCGTGAATTGGACCCTCGGGCTTCCTTTCATTCGCACCTCACCGGATCACGGCACCGCCTATGACATCGCCGGCCGCGGTGTTGCCGATCCGTCGAGCATGATCGCCGCAATCCGTCTCGCAAAGCAGTTGGGAAGTGCGAAGGCAGAAGTGCGAAGGACGAATGCTTAATTGAGTCCCTTACCTCGCACTTCGCACTTCTGCCTTCGCACTTCCCGCCATTTGGCCCCGCGTCACACCCAACTGGTTGGAAGCTTTCAATTCGCGCCAGAGCCGCGCGCCCGAGATTTCCCCCTGCAGGAGCTGGCGATACCTGGAGATGGTCAGCTTCACCTGCTCCGGCGTTTCATTTAAAAACTCAATGCGAAAGTGCCGGACTCCCAGCGAGAGCATTTTCCCGGCATACTCGGCGCCGGTCTGAGCCAGCGCATTGAAAACCGTGTTGCGGCAGCCCACGTCGGCCTTCACCGGATGTTCGGCGCCGATACGGTCCCGCAGTCTG
>DASRKU010000143.1:0-5121 GCA_035648815.1 Verrucomicrobiia bacterium
CGCGACCATTCGTTCTTTGTCGTGGATATCCAGGATAGCGGCCATTGGGACTGGTCCAAAGGCGAGCCGCCCAAGGACAATCCCGCCTATTACCTGCGGTTCTGCAAAAGTTTTTCGCGCATGGGCGGCGCGATGAACTACGTGCAATGCGATAACGTCGCCTTTCTCCATCACTTGCTCTCGCTGCTTGAACAACGGAAGCACTGAGGCAACAGGACACGTCCTGCTTTTCTCTCAACCCTCAACCATCAACTCTCAACTTCCCCCAACAGCCTCACCTCGCGCTGCGGGAATGGAATGTCAATTTGCTGTTTTCGGAATGCAGTGACCACGCCCTGGTAAATCTCAGCGCTCGCAGGATTGAAGTCCGCCACCGCCGTCCAGGGCTTTATCGCAATGTTGATCGATGAATCGGCCAGCGCCACCACTCCGACGATGGGGGCGGGATCTTTAAGAACGCGCGGATTGGCCTGCAGGATCCCGCGCACGGCTTGCAGCGCCTGCTCAATGTCCGTGGCATACCCCACGCCCACCGTCAGGTCCAGTTGCCGGATCATGCCGTAATTGTGCAGAATCTCGCCCACGATTTTGCGATTGGGAATCACCACCTTCGATCGATCGGTGTGAAGCAGTGTTGTGGTGAAAAGCTCGATGTTCGTGACCTGGCCCTGCACGGTCAGGATTTCTATGTACTGCCCGACCTTGAAAGGCTTTGTGAAAATGATCGTCAGCCCCGCCATGAGATTGCCGAGCACGCCTTGCATCGCCAGGCCGATGCCCACGCCCGCCACGCTGATTCCGGCGATCACCGGCGCGATCGGGACGCCCGCCTTCTCAAGCGCCAGGACCAGCGCCATGCCGAAGGCCAGCATTCGCGTCACGCGCACGGCCAGCATCCGGATCGGCGGCTCAATTTTCTTGTTCTCCAGCCAATCCTCCAGCACCCGCCCAATCCACCACGCAACCGCCACCCCCGCTGCCAGGATGATCAGCGCTCCCAGGATTTGAAATCCGTACTCGGTTAGAAACGCGATGACTTTGACGCGGATTGCATCGACGGTCCGAATGGTGTTGGTAGCTGCCGTTTCCATAGTTCCCCAAATGCTGTCTCTTGCCTGCCATTCGTCAATCCAAATGAAGGAGTGGGGACGGCCTCGTCCCCATTGAGGTTGTGGAGACCCAAGGGATCTTGGGGACGAGGCCGTTCCCGCCCCGGCTCTCATCTCCCGATACTGTTCTTGACCGCCTCGCGAAATCCTGAAAGAAATGCCTAGCCCCGGAAAGGGCGATGAGATGATCGTAAGCATGTGGATGACGCGGGACCTGGTGACAGTGGAACCGCACACGTCAATTTCCGAAGCTGCGGCCCTGATGGCCTTGCGGCGCATTCGCCGGCTTCCTGTGGTCGAGCATCGGGACGGCTTGCGTTTGGCGGGGATCATTTCGGCCAAAGACATCCTTCACGCGTTCCCATCCAACGTGAATCCCTTCGCCGTGGTGGGCCCGGACGCCCGCCTGGCGCCGCTGACGGCAGCGGATATCATGACGCGCCGTTTGCAGACAACCGCGCCCGAGATGCCCATCGAAGAGGCTGCCCGCCTGATGGCGGAGCTGAAAATCGGATCGTTGCCCGTTGTTCGGGAAGGAAGACTTGTGGGCTTGATCACTGAATCCGACATATTTCGCGCATTCGTGAGCTTCTTTTCCTCCGCCGGCCATGGCGCGCGGATCACGTTTGATTTGTCCTCCGGCGAGGACGTCTTCCGTTTCATCAGCGATGCAGCCACTCCCCGCAAGCTCCATGTCAGCAGCGTGATTTCCTCCGTGCAGGATGAAGCCCCAGTCTGCGTCGTTCGCATCACGGGCGATGCCATCGAGGAATTCCTGGCCGATCTATGGGATTCCGGCCACCGCGTGCTCAACGTGGTCCGGTTTCCTCCCGGCACCCCGAAAGGTTGAATGACAGTAGCCGGTGGTTGTGGCAGGGGTGGGGACGGCTCGTCCCCACGAGATTTCATATTACGCTTGCGCGGTGTTTGCTACTTTCCTGCAACCTTCCGGGTTGTGTCATTCAGAATTTCGTGGGGACGAGCCGTCCCCACTCCGGCCACGCCACCGCGGTAGATGCACCGTGCAGTGCAGGTCTCGGCGACAGTCACCTCGACCAGCAGCGGCAATTTCGGGAGTAACCGACGCCAGATCCAGAGCGCGATGTTCTCGCTGGTTGGATTTTCGAGGCCTGGGATCTCGTTTAAGTAGCGATGATCCAGTTGTCGCCAGATCGGCTGAAAGGCTTCGGAGATTTCCGCGTAATCCATCACCCATCCGAGTTTTGCGTCACAGGGGCCCTCCACCGCGATATCGACTTTGAAGCTGTGCCCGTGCAGGCGGCGGCACTTGTGCGTTTTGGGCAGGTGCGGCAGCAGGTGCGCCGCTTCAAATTGAAATGTCTTGCGCAGTTCCAGTTTCACGAGTGCTCCCAATCCGTCCAGGTGACAAGCTCCCCGAGCGCCGGACGCCCGTCGTGACGCCAGGTGAGCGGAGGATTTTGCATTTGGCCCAGCGGACAAATGCGCGTCGCGCCCCAGCGAGCCAGTTCCAGGGCCTTCGCCGGGGCCTCTTCCTCCGAGGCCGCCAATCCGACTGTTGAAACTTTGCCGCGCACGCTGTCAGCGCTCTCCAATGCTGTTTTCAAGTCGGAGACGCTTTTGACGTAGATGAAACGGTTCAGGCAGGAAAGTTGAAACAGCGGGTCCGATTCGTAAACGACCGTCCAGGCCGTCGAATTGTGGCTTTGCCAGAACCGGGTCTCCGGCGAATGCGCCGCGCGCACTTCGTAAATGGCGCGTCGCGACGCGATTGTCGCCGCTGTTTCCCGGGGCAATTCACCTCTGGGCTCGGTTTCCTCGCGCCTGGCCAGTTCCTGGGCGAGCAGTTCGGCGAATGGTTCCGCAGCCAGCCGACCGCCTTGCTCGACATAAATCACATGCGGCGAAAGGCAGCCAAGCTGGTTCCAGGCAACCACGTCCGTCGCCGCCCTCTCGGCAATCTTCCCCACCGAGGGCGACCATCCCCCGGCGGCTATGTAGCCAAAGCTCACGCGGTCGCCGTAACCAAGAAACCGCGCTTTGCCCGGCACGCGGCGGCGAATGTCCGCGAGTGTTTCGTCGCTTCCGGCAGCCGTGACGCAGTCGGCCGCATCGAAGAGGCCCCGCTCAAGCTCAGCATTGCCCCCAGGCCACTCGGCAATTTCCAGGCACGCGCCCAGCTTGCGTTCGGCCTCATACAGCGAATGGGCGAACAGGCGCGGCAACAATGAAGCACCACTCGCGCATTTCACGAACTGCGCGGACCTGGTCAGCAGTCCCAGCACAATGCTGGTCATTGCGGGATTCGGTATGTTCCCGGCCGCAATGTGAAAGATCAGTTCGGGGCCGGTGACGGTCGCGCTTCTGGCGGGGCCTTCCTGGTGCGGGGCGCCGCCGGCGGTCATGTGATCAAGGCGTTTGGGGCTTCCCAGGTCCTGGACCAGTAATCCCGTCAGGCTTTCGGAATCTAATTGTCTGAAAAAGGATTCCAACCCGCGCGTCAGTGTTTGGACTGAAAACCCGGTGGCGCCAGGGCCCAATTCGAGAGCCAATTTTC
Source organism: Verrucomicrobiia bacterium (assembly GCA_035648815.1). Taxonomy (GTDB): domain Bacteria; phylum Verrucomicrobiota; class Verrucomicrobiia; order Limisphaerales; family BOG-1460; genus DASRKU01. The sequence goes on from DASRKU010000143.1 coordinate 3,646, forward strand.
TAATCGCATAATCCGGCCGCAGCCAGTTGGCGCCGACTTCACTCAGGATCTCCACCAACGCATGCGTGGATCGGCCGGCAAGATACTTCTCCCGGTTGCGCTTGAGCGTCAGGCAGGCTTCCTCAAGCATGCTCGCGCCCAGCACCGCTTCCGGAGGGAGATCCGCGAGAAAGTAATTGGGAAGATTCATTGGAAAATCATCCGGCTGCAACCAGGGAGCATCCCCGAGGTTCGGCCCAGGCGCGACGCCCGAGCAACTCGAACCCATTGCCGCGTCGCACCGCCAGATCCTCGGTCTGCACGGCCATCACTGAAAACGCATTCGCCAGGTCGTAAATGCAAATCAACCCCGGTTCACCTTCAGAAACTTCCCCGCCGGTTTCAGGGGAGACAATGCGCGCTCGCGCCCAGGGAGGGAACTGAAAAAGTCCGCACCGCCCCACGTCGCGATCGGCAGCTCGATCATACGCCTGGGAACTCAGCTCGCTCATGCCGTATTCAGAGACGATTTGCGAGCGAGGCACTCCCAATTGCCGGCTGATCAACGAGTGCAACGCCGGTTTCGATAGAACGCGTGACCTGCCTTTATATCCGCCGGTTTCCATGACTCGCGAGCCGGCAGGCAGCTCGAGCCTGAGGTTTTGCTCCGCGAACCAGTCCGCCATGTGCACGAAACCAAACGCGGTTCCGAGCATCACGACCGGGAGCCCGGCCGCGACGGCGTCGCGCATCGCGGTCAGCGCCGCGTGAAAATCCACGGTCCATGACTTATCCGCGGCCACCATTCCGACAAAGCTGGTTTGAGGGGCGCCCATTTCGCGCCGGACGGTTTCGAACATGTGCCCGAGCGATGAATGGGGGACAAGCTCCGGAGGAGGCGTCAGCAGCAAAAGTGAAAAGGTGTTCCCGGCCGAAGAAGGATTGGATGATGGCAACTCCGGCACAACTTCATGCCGGAACCATTGCCAAAGCGATCTTCCATAGAGCTTCAGGGAATCGGGACTATGGAAATGGCGGCTTGGCTGTTGGCCCGTAGTGCCGCTGGAATGAAAGACTGCGGTGCGTTCCCGCGCGTCGAGGCATGTGAATTCAAGCTCCTTGAAACTGCCGGCAGGGACGGGGGGAATTTGCGACCAATGCTCGACGGCGCCGGGGCCCAAGCCTTTGGCTTCGCATAACTGGCGATACGGTATGTTGTGCGCATGCTGTAACTTGAAAAGTTCCAAAGCCAGGGTGTTAAAAGACGGGCAGGGGATGGGGGCGCTGGGAGGTTCTGGCCGCGCGCAGCGCGGCCCTGCCTCAATGAACTGGTGGAGCCGGGTAACAAAATGGGAGAATTCAGTCGTCATCGCGGTTTTATTTTTACCCGGCTGGTTTTCCGCCACAGCCCGGATCTCAATGTTACTGCAACCATCGTCTGCCGCAAGGGAGTTCTATTTTTTGCTCTGTCAACGGGCGCCTTTGACCTTTTTGGGT
>DASRKU010000144.1:0-4523 GCA_035648815.1 Verrucomicrobiia bacterium
TCCCGACGCAATTCCAAGCCCGCCCTGAATGATCGCCGCCAAATCCGTGATGATATCGCCGAACATATTGTCCGTGACGATGACGTCGAACCATTCGGGATTTTTCACGAACCACATGACCGTCGCGTCCACGTGGGCGTAGTCGGTCTGGATGCCGGGATAAGACGGAGCGAGTTCCTGGAACGCCCGCCACCAAAGATCGAACGCAAAGGTAAGGACGTTGGTTTTGCCGCAGAGGGTTAGCTGCGCGGTCTTGCCGGCCTTCAACGCTTCGGGCTTCAGCCCTTTCCATGGCTTGCCGTTCCGCCGCCTGGTTGCCAGCTCGAACGCATACTTTAGACAGCGCTCCACTCCCCTGCGCGTATTAACCGACTCCTGGATCGCCACTTCGTTTGGCGTTCCTTTGAACAGAAACCCGCCCGCGCCGGTGTAAAGGCCTTCGTTGTTCTCCCGAATCACCACAAAATCCACGTCCTCCGGCGTCTTGTCCTTCAGGGGACAATCCGCGGCGCGATAGAGTTTCACGGGACGCAGATTGATGTACTGCTCCAACTCGAAGCGCAGCCGAAGCAAAATGCCTTTTTCGAGAATGCCCGGCTTGACCTGCGGATGCCCGACGGCTCCCAGGAAAATGGCTTTGAATTTCCGAAGCTCGGAAATGGCGCTGTCCGGCAGCACTTCGCCTGTTTTCAAAAAGCGCTCGCCTCCGAAATCATACGAGTGCCAATCGATCTTGAAATCAAACTTCCGTCCGGCCGCTTCGCAAACTTTCAGGGCCTCCCGCGTGACTTCCGGACCAGTCCCGTCGCCGCCAATAACCGCTATCGCATAGGTTTTCATCGTCATTCTCCGTCTTTCGTCCGAGCAAGCCTCGGAGCGGAGTGGCGATGCTAGTATTTTGGCGCGCAGTGGCAATGGAATTTTGATCACGGATACCAGGCCAGGGATGGATTGTTCGTTGTCGCCTTATGCTTGGCAATGTCCCAATACTCCGCGCTCCCGAAGCGGGCCGTGTGGCCGTCCACGAAAAGAAATTGTGCGCCGCGGCTGTGCAGGTTTGTGTGGACGTAACTGCAACCGCCCACGGCAGGCAGATTCTTGCTGTCGAACAGGTAGATTAACGAAGTGGTGTTGCGCAGCGAACCGAGCTGCACCTGGTGATCTCCTTCGCCCGTGCCATCCAGGTTCTCGTTGAGGCAGTAATGAAACAGGTTGTTGGTCTTGCTGCTCGCATCACACCGGCGCGTATTGACGGGACAAATCCACACCGAACGGCCCGGCGCCACCGACGAATTGGTTCGCCATGGCATCAGCGCATACCGCGGCAGCTTCATTTGAGCCGGCAGTTCGATATACCACGCCTGGTAGGCCGGGTTTTTTAAATCAGTCTCCAGCGGCGTCGGCTTGCCTTCGCGGGGAAGAAAATCGTCGTTGCCGATCGTGTACAGGTGAAGTGCAATGCCCCATTGCCTCAGGTTTCCCAGACATTGAACGGCCCTGGCGCCGTTCCGCGCCCGACCGATGGCAGGAATCAGCAGGGAAGCCAGAATCGCGATGATCGCAATCACGACCATCAGTTCCATGAGCGTAAATCCCCTGATTGCCCTGCCCTTTTTCATGTCCCTAAAGCCCGGAAAGAAACTGCATACTGCCGCAAAAGGAGTCAAGGGCGAATAGAAGCATTTCGCACTTCCACCTTCTCCCCCATCCTTCTAATTTCTCACGCGATGATTCGGCTCGTTCTGTTTGATATTGACGGCACGCTCGTCCACACCGGGGGCGCGGGCGTCACGGCCTTTGCCAAAGTCTTCGCGGAGGAATTCGGGGCAGTGGACGGCTTTGAACGCCTCAAATTTGCCGGGCGCACCGACCTGAGCATGGTGCGCGAGTTTTTCGAGTTCCATCGGATCGAGGCCACTCCGGAAAATTTCCAGCGCTTCTTTCATCGCTACGTTTTTTGCCTCGATTATATCCTCGGCCACAGCAAAACCGAAATGTGTCCAGGCATCCCGCAATTCATCGCGCGGCTTAAGGCCTTGCAGCCCGCGCCCCTGCTCGGCTTGTTGACGGGCAACGTCCGGCTCGGAGCCGAAATCAAATTGCGGCACTTCAACCTTTGGGACGAATTTGAGACCGGCGCCTTCGCGGACGACAGCGAAGATCGCGACCAGATCGCGGCGATCGCCCGTGACCGTGGCAGCCGTGTGCTTGGACGGGCGCTTGCGGCTGAAGAGGTGCTGGTGATTGGCGATACCGCGCTGGATATCCGCTGCGGGCGGGCCATCGGCGCCAGGGTCCTGGCTGTCGCCACGGGAGGGGCCAGGCTTGAAGAGCTGAATCGGCATCAACCGGACTGGGCCGTCAACGACCTGGCACGCATCAGCGCAAAGAAGGTCTGTCGGTAAGAGGATGAATAAGTGAATCAGTGAGTCAGTGAGTCAGTGAGTTCACGCAGTCTGGCCATTCACTCAATCACTGACTCTCTGACTCACTGATTATTGGCCCACCTCGACTGCTACAAGCACAGGCAGTCCCTGCCTCGGGCATGCTTCAGTGGCGGTGCGGACCTCCGCCACAACAACCACATCCGCCCCCGGCCCTGCCCCGGCCGGTTTCACAAGCCGGCGCCGTGCCGGCTGATCCTGCGCCGGACGCAAACACCGAAAACTTCTTCGCCAGCTTCTTCGAGCCGCACTTCGGACACTTCGTGCCGGCCCAATCAATGGACCGCACCAGCACCTCGCTGTCCTTCTCACAGTCCTGACAGTGAAATTCGTATATCGGCATGAACCCAGAATACGCCGATGAAGATGAATCTCAAGTTTTCGGCGCGGTAAAAAAGAGACGGACGGCTGGCGCGTCTGTCAAACACCATGGGACAAGGCAATCGCGCCAGGCACACGAGTGCGTGCGCTTCAGCGCCGCTGTTGACCGGCGCCTTAAATCGGACCCCGATTGGCCCGTCACTTGACTCAGTCGCATCCATCCATAGACTCTTTCCATGTCATCCAGCAGTTTTACAGATAACAATCGGGCTTTGCCTTTGCGCAGATGAAAAGGCAGCCTTCGATTCTTGTCGTTTTCCTGACCGTCTTCATCGATCTGATCGGGTTTGGCATCATTGTTCCCCTGGTGCCCCTGTACAGCCGGCATTACGGCGCAGGGGGGTTGATGATCGGAGTCATTTTCGCCTCCTTTTCCGCCATGCAGTTCGTCTTTTCGCCCATTTGGGGAAAGCTCTCGGACAAGCACGGCAGGCGGCCCATCCTGCTCATCAGCACCGCCGGAGCCGCCTTGTCATATATCGTGTTCGCCGTCGCCTCGGGCCTGGAGAATCATGCGCTCGCCCTGGGGCTGCTCCTATGTTCCAGATTGTTTGCCGGCGCGTGCGGCGGAAATATCACCGTCGCACAGGCGTATATCGCCGATATTACCCCTCCCGAGAATCGCTCGCGCCGGATGGGCCTGATCGGGATGGCGTTTGGCTTGGGATTCATTGTCGGCCCGGCCCTCGGAGGTTTCAGCCTGATGCTGTTTGGCCACACAGGCCCCGGATGGACGGCTGCAGCGCTTTGCGCGGCCAATTTCATCCTGGCATTTGTCATCCTGTCCGAAAGTCTTAAACCAACCAGTGAACACGTCCAAAATCGTCCGCGGCTTCAACAATGGATCCGAACTCTCGCTCAACCCAGTATTGGCCTGCTGATCCTGATCTTCTTCCTGGCGACTTTCGCTTTTAGCTGTTTCGAAAGCACGTTGGCCCTTCTGGTCAGTGACAATTTCCACCTGGGAATTGCCGTCGATGAAACCAGGCCCGCCACGACAGTGACCTGGCTTTTTGTTTTCTGCGGACTCATTGGGGTCCCTATTCAAGGCGGCGCAATTGGCGCCCTTGTCAAAAAATTTGGAGAGCCCAGGTTGATTGGCTTCAGCCTGGTCCTGACCGGAATCAGCCTGGCGCTGCTGCCCTTGATCCACGGAAGCGGCGAGCTTTCCTGGGGAGCCGTGTTTCGCTTAAAAGATTTCCCTTGGGTGAACATGCTCCTGGTTTTGGCTCTGCTGTCTGTTGGGTCCAGCCTGACACGAGCGCCGGTTTTTGGGCTTCTCTCCAACCTGACCGCCGCAAACGAACAGGGCGCCACAATCGGTGTGGCCCAAAGCTTCGGCAGCCTGGCACGGATCGTGGGACCTCTCTTCGCGGCGGGCGTGTACACTCACATCGCCGCACTCCCTTACTTCGTCTGTGGCGCTATCTCCATCGTCGCAGGCCTTCTGGCCTTTCAACGATTGCGTGGCGTTCCCCAAGTGACGGAGAAGGACGCCACTGTGACGGTTTAAAAACTCCTGCAATAAAGTTTTTAACCACGGATGGACACGGATTTGAAAGGTAGGGGCGCACTGCGTGCGTCCGGCTGCGCGCAGCGCAGCCCTACCTCGCCTTATCCGTGTCCATCCGTGGTTAAAAACTTTATTGCAGGAGTTTTTAAACCGTCACAGTGGCGTCCTTCTCCGTCACTTGGGGA
>DASRKU010000145.1:0-5554 GCA_035648815.1 Verrucomicrobiia bacterium
CCCTCATTCTAGCCGAGAGGTGCGGCAAGCCGAAGCGATCACCGATGAAGCCCGATGAAGCCGGCTGCACGACATTGAATTGGGAGATTCAGAGCTTGACAGCGGGAGTGCCGGGGGAAGTCGCCACGCAGATGGGCAATCGGGGATACTCGACTGACGCCATTCGCGTCGCCCGCGAGATGGTGTGGGCGGGCGAGATCGGAGACGTGACGGAAGTGCATGCCTGGCATGGTGGCGCCGTCGGCGCGCTCGAGATTGCCTCCGGACGCCGCGGTCGTGGTAGATCGGGCAGCCGTCGCCAGCACCACCGGCATCGGTCTATGCTGGAACAGAATGCACATCAATCCCAAAGGGATGATCGGTGGTAGCCTGGCGCTCGTCGTACGCAAGGCGGTGCACAGGTTATCGTGGACGTACGAACGCTCGCGATGCCAAACTCGCAGCGTTCGATGAAGTCGCTTTTTGATCTGAATTGATCTGTCGATCTTTGCAGGAAAGATCGGCGCAGTTAGGTGGAGGTTGCGTTGACCGTGAAGCAGACATTTGAGTTATCTCCGTCCGTGAAACGAATTATGATTCTGGCGTTCGTGCTGCTCGGCACCGTCCCGCAGGCAAACGCGGCTGCCGTCGTCAAGAACCTGCGGGTTGAGTACAGAAATACCCCTCTGGGTATCGACGTGACACAGCCGCGTTTCAGTTGGCAAATGGCCACGACGGCAGGCGAGCGCGGATACGCGCAGACCGCGTACCAAATTGAAATCAAGGATCCCAAGGGCAACGTAGTCTGGGATACGAAGAGGACCGATAACTCGGTTTCGCTTGGCATAACGTATGCCGGGAGCCCGCTCAAGGCCGCTACGAGATACTCCTGGACGGTTACTGTGTGGAATCAGGCGGGAGCGAAAATCACTGCCGGTTCCTGGTTTGAAACCGGTCTAATGGACCCCGCTCCCGATTCGAGCGCCTGGGGCGGCGCCAAATGGATCGGCGGGGGAGATGAGGACCTGGTGCTCTATGCGCCTTATTTGGCGATCTTCGACGTGAAATATGCCCTGACGATTGCACAGGGCAGCACCCGCGCTGGCTTTGTATATGGGGCCAACGACTCGCGGTTGATGGATAAAGACAAGAATCTTTACCAGGTCGCGAGCGGCAAAGATGAGAGCTACATCAAGCTGGAACTCGACATTTCCGCCGTTGATGGCACGCCGGAAGGCAAGGCGAAGCTCCATGTCTACCGCGCCGGCTACAAGGACACCGATACGCCTTCACAACCGCTGCGGACTTTCGATGTCTCGACCGAGCTAATCAACAACGCCAACAAGAATGCGGAACATACAATCGAATTCCGTAGCAGCTTTGGACAGATTGCTATTTCGATCGACGGAAAAACCTCATTCGCGGGCGCTGGCGGGCAGCCCCCTGCCGCCCGAGCTCAAGGCGGACCTCCAGGCGGGGGCCGCGGCGGAGCTGCGAATTCGGTGAATCTGAATCCCGTGGGTTCGGGCGGCAATTTCATTCCTTTCGGAATGCTCTGCGATATCGGTTTTTCCGTCGGGCCGGGCCAGAATGCCATGTTCGGCGATGTCACGGTTCGCAATGACCGCTTCCCCAACAATACCCTCTTCCATGAGAGTCTTACCGGCGGCCCCTATAAGGGAATCTATGCCGGCTTCGTCACGGCCAACTCCGGATTTTCCGTAGCCAACGGGCGCTATGTCCTCGCCGGCGGCGGCAAAGGCGTCTTTCTGGTCAGGAATCCGAGCCGCAACTCGACCCCGATGCTGCGCACCACGTTCAAGACGTCCGGCAAAGCCGTCGAAGGCGCCCGCCTTTATGTGACCGCGCGCGGTATTTATGAGGTCTTCCTAAACGGCAAACGCGTGGGTGACGACTATTACAATCCCGGTTTGACTCAGTACAATGTTACTCACATGTATCAAACCTATGATGTCACCGGCATGATCAAGGCCGGCGAAAACGCCATGGGGGCGATGCTCGGGGAAGGCTGGTGGAGCGGACTGCTCAGCTTCGGCAATATCTGGAATCACTTCGGCGACCGGCAGTCGCTGCTGGCCAAACTCGTCGTCACTTACAGGGATGGCTCCTCCGACACGATTACCACCAACGGCAGGACGTGGAAATACTACGCCGACGGCCCTCTGGTATATGGCAGCCTCGATTTCGGCGAATTTTACGATGCTGCCAGGGAGCCCGCCGTGGAAGGATGGACCACTGCTGCCTATCACGACAGCAAATGGAAAAACGCCGTTGTGGTGCCGCTCGAAGGTACGGCATTTTCGGGCACGGAAGCCGGACGGGGGGGAGGACCGGGGACGCCGTTCAACTATGACAAACTGTCCCTCGTCGGCCAGATCGGCAACAATGCTGGCGTGTTCCGGACCCTTACGGCGAAAAGCGTCAAGGAAGTGCGGCCCGGCGTGTATGTCTACAATATGGGGCAAAACCTGGTGGGAGTGCCAAGGATCAGCATCGCCAACGGGCGCGCCGGCGGCAGAATCACACTCAGGTATGCCGAAACGTCGTATCCCGATCTGAAAGAGTCGGGGAAGAATGTCGGCATGATCATGACGGAAAACTATCGTGGCGCACTCAGCCAGGACGTCTACACGATGAAGACGGGAAGCCAGGTTTTCCAGCCCCGGTTTACCTCCCACGGATTTCAATACGTCGAAATCACCGGGATTGATAAACCCCTTCCGCTGGAAGCCGTGCAGGGCGTGGCGATCAGTTCCGTCAGGGAGTTAACGGCCGATTACAAGACGTCCAGTGAAAAAGTCAACCGGCTATGGTCGAATCTTGTCTGGTCCAACATTGACAACTTCCTCACGATACCGACTGACTGCCCGCAACGCAACGAACGCATGGGTTGGTCGGGTGACATCAATGTGTTTTCGCGCACCGCCACCTATATATCGAATGCGGATCAATTCCTTACCCGTCATATGTACGCCATGCGCGACGTGCAGGCCGCTTCCGGGAGGTTTACGGATGTCGCGCCAATCGGAGGGGGCTTCGGCGGCGTCCTTTGGGGAAGCGCGGGAATTGTGGTTCCGTGGGAAACCTATCTGCAATACAACGACGTCGCCCTGTTGGATCGGCACTATCCGGCGATGGCAGCCTATATGGACTATCTCGAGACCACGATCGATCCGAAGACAGGCTTGAGTTCGGACGGGCAGTTGGGCGACTGGCTGGGGCCGCAAAACAATGCGCTGGGGTCGCCCTTCCTGACGACCGCATATCACGCCTATGACCTCGACATCATGGCGAAGGTAGCCGAAATCTTAGGCAAGTCCAATGATGCGGCAAAATACAGGGGCATGTATGAAAAGCGAAAGGCGTTTTTCAATGCCACTTTTGTCAATGCCGAAAGAAAGACACTCGGCATCGGCGGCGGACGCGGCGGCAGGGGAGCACCGCCAACACCTCCGGAATTCAGAGTGGCCGACACGCAGACTTCCTACGCAGTAGGTTTGGCCATGGGTTTGTTCAACGGCGAAAACACCCCGTACATGATCAAGAATCTGGCGGAAACCGTGGCACGGGAAAACAAAGATGACGACGGGGTCGTGCGCCCGAGGTATTCGCTGATGACCGGGTTCATCGGCACTTCCTGGATCAACAAGGCGCTGTCCGATAATGGCCTGAGCGAGTTATCGTACCGGATCTTGCAGAACAACCAATATCCGTCGTGGCTGTATGCCATCGACCAGGGCGCGACCTCGATATGGGAACGGCTCAACGGATATACGGTGGAAAATGGATTCGGCGGCAATAACAGCATGAACTCGTTCAACCACTATTCCTTCGGGGCCGTCGGCCAATGGATGATGGCCTATTCGCTCGGCATTCAGCGGGATGAACCCGGTTTTAAAAAGTTCATCCTTCAGCCGGAGCCCGATCCTACGGGAGTCATGACATCAGCGGAGGGCTATTACGATTCTGTGTACGGCAGGATCGGCAGCGCCTGGAAAGTAGACGGCAAAGTTCTTACCTACCGGGCTACCGTTCCAGCCAACACGACGGCCACCCTCTATTTGCCGGCGACTGATCCAAGGGCCGTGAAGGAAGGCGGAAAGGATGCCGGCGAGGCGAAAGGTGTCACCTTTGTCAAGCATGAAAACGGCAGGGCTGTCTACAATCTAAAGTCTGGCAGCTACGAGTTCACCTCGAATCGATGACCATTCCGGCCGGAGGCGATTCCGCGTGATGCCGAGCACCGTCGGAGCGAAGCGACGCTGAACTGTTCTTATCGTGCAAAAGTGAGCGGCATCCGCCAATCGTTTTGCTGTTGAGCCAGGGAGTGGGGTGCGGGGCGAGGGGGCGACGTTTGCCCCACCCCTTGCCCCGCTCAGCGCACGGGAGAAACCTTCCGGGCAGAGCCAACTCATGCCTCCTTCCCGTTTTTGCCGCCACGTCTTTTCCGCATGGACTCGCCCTGCATTTCGATCCGGTGCACGTTGTGGACCAGCCAGTCGAGGATGCTATCGGCGATGGTCGGACTTCCGATCTGGGAATGCCAAGTGGCAACCGGCAGGCTTGTCCCTTGGTCCAGATGCAGCGCGTTGACCCGCGCTATCTCAAAGGCGAAATATCTACGGAATGATCTACTGCCAGTGGCCTTCCACCAGGACATAACCGCCATTGCGGCGGACGTAGCGATGCGCCACCCATTTGTGATGTCCAGTCGGAGGTTCTTCCCATCTTCCACCTTGCCACTGATAGGCGTTACCGTCCCAACGGTGATACCCGCTGACCCACACGTGGTTGCGGCTCGGCGGAGGCGGACGCTTCTCCACCAGAATCCGCGGCGGAGCGAGGCGAATCACTACATCGGATGCGGGTGCGCTCACTGCCAGCAATCCCGCGAACACCAATCCCAAAAAAGTTTTCTGGATCATAGACTTCATCCTGGCACCTCCCGCGTATTTTGTCTGTGCCAAATAGCTCTCCGCTTCGGAAATGTCCCTCCTGCACAGAACAGTCCGGCGTTCACGGGGGAAACAGTGCGGCTACGTACAAAACTCGTCCCCGCATGGAATCCATTCACCAGGCGTCAGATAACGGTGTAAAGCCCCAGTTGGCACCCTTAGGCCGTCAGGCTTTTTCGGAACTCAGCCGTGCGGGCGCCGCTACCGGCACGGATCGTCGACAATTCGCAGCCTAATCCGACCCTACCCGGCAACGACTCCCGGCGTCGTTGCTGATTCCGCCGCCGCTGTGGGTTGAGCAGTCACCGGAGGCGACTTCTTCGCAGCCTTCTTGACCGGAGCTTTCGCCGTCTTTGCCGGGGCGGATTTCTTTGGTGCCGCATTCTGGACGGCAACCTTCGTCGGAGCCTTCCTAACCGTCTTCTTCCGAGCGGTCTTTTTTGGCTTGGCCTTTTTCGATACGGCTGGTTCAGGCGTTTCCGCCTGCTTTGCCGCATGGAACGCCGCCCACCGCTTTTTGGTGGCGGCTACGATAGCCTTCCTGCCAGCGGCAGAGGGCTTCCATTTGGGTTCTGACGGTTCTGGCGTGGCTTTTGACG
>DASRKU010000146.1:0-6270 GCA_035648815.1 Verrucomicrobiia bacterium
GAGCACCAGCGCCACCTTGAGCGCCGCGGGGAATTTTGCCCAGGCAATACGGCCGTTTCAGGCGGTCGGCATGACTGACTATGCCAACACCCTGAGCAATGCCGCAGTCGCCGCCTATAACTGGGCCGTGGCAAATCCTTCGGTCATGTTCAACAACACGGGATTTCAAAGCGCCAACCCGGAAGTGGGCACCGGCAGCCACACCTACGCCTACGACCGAAATAACCTGCAGATGCGGACGGCGGTCTTCCTGTATGAAATCACAGGATCGGCGACCTACAAGTCCTACGTAGAAGCCAATTACAGCGCAATCCAGGGGATTTCCGGTTATTGGTGGAACTTCTATGAAAACCCGATCGAAGACGCACTTTTGTATTACTCAACTCTTCCTGGAATCACACCTTCGGTCGCGTCATTGATCCGCAGCCGCAAGCAGTCCACGATGAGCAGCAGCGGCTATATGGGCGCGTGGACAGGTCACACAGATGCGTACCAGGCGTATCTGTCCGACGGCGACTACACTTGGGGCAGCAGCCAGGAAAAGGGCCACATGGGAATACTCTATGACGAGCAGAACACTTACGGGCTGGACACTGCCAATGCGACAGGCTATCGCGCCGCTACAGCCGGATACCTGCACTACATGCACGGCGTCAACCCGCTGACGATGGTGTACCTATCCAATATGTACGGCCATGGGGCGGCGAACTGCGCCAACGAGATCTACCATTGCTGGTTCTCGCATGGCACCATCTACGACGACGCCCTCACTTCCCCCAATGGACCTGCTCCGGGGTACGTGCCCGGCGGAGCCAATTATAGCTTCCAACAGGATTCGGGATATACCGGGCCGCGCCTGGCGCCGCCCCTGGACCAGCCACCCCAGAAATCATACAAAGATTGGAACACCGCATGGCCTGAAGACTCCTGGCAAATCACTGAACCGGGACTCTATTACCAGGCTGCTTACGTGTATCTTGCGTCCCGCTTTGTCCGGCCTCTGACGTATCAGGACTGGGCGGCCGGCCATGGTTTGAGCGGACCGTCGGCGGATATTTATGCGGACCCGGACGGCGATGGCATCTGCAACCTGATGGAATACGCCTTTAATCTCTCCCCGGAGGTGCAGGATCAATCGGCAATGCCGCAATTCCAGATGCAGTCTTTTACCGTTGACGGACAGCCTGGCACTTATCTCGCCGTCCAGTTCCTGCGGCAACTCGGCACGAGCAATCTCACTTATGTCGTGCAGGGGTCGAGTGACCTGATCACGTGGACCGACCTGTGCACGGCGACAGGCTCAGGCGCACCGAGTGGTCCGGGGTTCGTTTCCGAAGCCGGGACGGGTTATCAACGGCAGGTGCTGGCCCGCGATACGGTCGCCCGCGACGCGGGTTCCAGCGCTCGCTTCGTGCGGTTCAAGTTGATTTGGAACTGAAGCGGGCCTTAGGGAAAAACCTCACAATGCTCTGATTGCCAGGCATTCCAGGTGCCGGCCCGGCCACGACTCCGGCTGAAGGTCCGCCAGATGGACGTTGGCCCGAAGGAGTCGAATGCTCGTCACTTCGATTTCGTCGTCGCGACGATACTGCGAAGTGATCTCCCGGTATCCGGCCTTGATAGTTTCCTCGACGGCCTCGTAGTTCAAGTTCATGAGGCTTCGTTCCGCGTTGTAGGTAACATGGGGTATTCGCCGGGTTAAAGCCCATAGGGTGTTTCCTGCAGAATTGCATCAGCAACTCCAGGATTTCTCCGAGCTTCTCCTGCCGCCGGTCCACAACGCCCGTTCCAATGATGGTGCTGGCCAAAACCAGCGTTTTGGAATCGGGCGGCGTTCGACGAAGGTTCCAGAAATGCCGCCCGGTCGACGGCAGCATCCGCTTGCTGCCGCCGGGAGAGGAACGCGGACCGAGCGAATGATCCTCGGGGTTTGATCCAAAAAACGCGCAATTCTTTCAACCCGGTCCGACTCCGAAAGCGCCGAAAGCTCCGATCGCTTGAATACCGGGGCTTCTTTCCAGCGGACGACGGAAACATCCATGACGACAGTGTTGCGAAAGGCGGTGGCCGCGGACAACAGATGTGCCGGTACGACCTTGAACTTGGTTCCGAAACCCAAGCTATTGTCCTTGCCTGAGCGACAACGGCGGCAGGTAAAGGCCTGCCCACTCGCGCCGCCACCACGCTCCCGTCCGCTTTCGAGTTTGCGCATCCGTGAATTGATACTGGTAAAGCACCGCTCGAATATATCGCGGAGGCGTGCCGTGAAATGGATCGCGCTTCATCAGTCGCAGCACCTCCGGAGATCCTTGCAACAGCCGGACGCAGTAATCAACGAACCATGGATTCCGGGAATACGTGCTCAGCGCCGCAAACCACATTTGCCAATCCAGGCGCGGCTGATGGGGTGCGACGAATCGAGGCCGCGCCTCGAGGTCTCCGGGTTTATACTTGAACTCGTAAGGTTCCCATCGAACGCCGTCGTTGCTTCCCTCGACAACGATTTCGGGCCGCGTTGTTGTCATTACCGCAAACAGCCCATAGGTGTTAAAGGATCTGAGAGGCAGCAGCCAGCGGTAGAGCGCGACGACCGGAGCGGGTCCGGCGACCGGCGCGCGGGCTAATGCGAGGAATTCAACCACCGACGCGCCCGCGACAACGACCGCCATTGCCCAAACCAAAGGCCCCTGCCAAAAGCTCCCGTGCCCGGCTCCGGTTGCCGGCGCCTGTTCCCCGGTAGGGCTGCGCTGCGCGCAGCCTGCGATGCGGCGGGTCGGAACGCATTTCCTGAGGCTGGCATCGTCCAGCAGCGTGATGCAAAGCGCCAGGGCCAACAGGTTAAAAAATCCATAATTGCCCGTCAGCAGGATGAAGATCTGCAGCGCGACGAAGCAAAGGCATGCGAATTGACGGGGTCGCCGCGGCGTGAAGATCAGGAAAGGCACTCCCAATTCGATGGCGAGCAGGACGCCGGCATCGGCCTTGTGAAACCACAAGGGGAGTTGATGCATGTGCCAGGCGATCCAGGTGGGCAGCGGTTGAGTTTCATAATGATGAGCCAGCGCGGTCAGGTTCCGCCACTCGGGATCCCCGCTCATCCATTTGACCCAGCCGGATTGGAACATGAGTCGGAACAGCAGCCATCGGAGAAGCCACAGGGCCACGCGTGAAGGCGGCGGTTCGCGGGATGGCCGGCGCGGCCACAAATGGAGCGGCGCAAAGAAAATGGAAAGCAATCCTGTTTCCAGGAGCAGGTTGTCCCATTGATAACCCATGAACACGCCGCTGACGGTGGTCAGCGAAAGGTAGAGAACCCACAGCAGGAAAAGGCATGGAGCCTGGGCAATCCCCAATGCCACGAGGAGTCCCAGCGCGGTTCCGGCGGCGCATTGAACGTGCAGAAAGGTGTCACTGGAACTCCACCAGCACAGCGTCGGCACCAAATGGTACCGGTTCATCTCGACGCCCGCCAGGGTCGCCTGGCGCGAGATCGCATCCATCGTTACGTTCGCGGGAAGAATGCCGCGGCTTCCAATCAGCCCGTCCACCTGTATCCAAAGCGAGACAAACGCCAGCAGGTAAACGATCCCAAGGCATCGCAAAAAAGCCCACCGCACGAGCGAGTGCGTTGCGGGCTCGACGTGCCGCCCCCAGAGCAGCCGCGTGAAAAATGAAAACACCGGGCGATGCCGCGCCACGAACCGGTAACTCGCTTCCGCAAGGTGCGCGAAAACAGGCCAGTGCAGATACAGATCCAGCAACCAATGGCCGTGCGGATGAAATGCAATAGCCCGAAACACCGCTTCAGCGCCGCTGGAAACTTCGCCGTCGGTGTGCACCAGTTGAACGGCGGATTCAAACCGGCTTTGGGGCAGTTCCGGGAACCGCTCCCGGATTTGCGGGTCCTGGTAAGGCAGATAGTCCACCTGGCCGCCTGTCATCGCCTCCCATCGGCGAATCCACAGCTTGCAGAAATTGCAGTCGCCATCGTAAACCATCAATGGCCTGGCAGGAGGCAAAGCGACATGGGTAACCAAATCCACCTGGGATTTATACTCTCATTAGGCGATGCCCGCCAGCCGTCGGTGGCTGATATCAGGAGGTGTGCATTCCCGCGCCAGCACGTGCATCACGGAACCAAAACTGCAGCGCCTTCAATCTTCCCGCTGCGCAGCCGGTCCAGGGCTTCGTTGGCCTGGTCCAGCGGAAAGACCTGCGCCAGCACCTGGAGCGGAACAGTCGCGGCAATCGCAAGAAACGCTTCGCCGTCCCTGCCCACTTTATCAGTTGGAATTCACCACGGCTTCCCGGATATTGTGCGGGTCCACATGCAGAATTATGCGCACATGTCCAAAGCGGAATTGATCGACCTGGTGCAGCATCTCGAAGCTGATCGAGACTCAGTCCGGAGCGGGACGGAAGCCGATTCTGATTCGGACCCGGAACGAAAAGTCGCCGACACAGCCCTGACAGACAGCGCCGAGCGCCTCCGGGCCATCCTGGAAACCGCCGTCGAAGGGATCATCACCATCGATGAACGCGGACTGATGGAAACGGTCAACCCCGCCGTTGAAAAGCTGTTCGGGTATGGAGCCGGCGAATTGATTGGCAGGAATGTGAGCATGCTCATGCCTGCTCCGTATCGGGAGGAGCACGATGGATACCTCGATAATTATCGGCGCAGCGGCCATGCGAAGATTATTGGCATCGGGCGCGAAGTATCTGCGCGCCGCAAGGACGGCTCGGTGTTCCCGATCGATTTATCGGTCAGCGAAGTGAGGCTGGCGAACCGCCGGTTGTTCACCGGTTTCATTCGCGACATCACGCCGCGCAGAGATTCGGAGGCACAACTGAAATTGCTCTCCGAAGCGCTGGAGTCCGCGGCCAATGGAATTGCCATCACCGACAAGGACGGAAAGATACTGTGGGTGAACCCGGCGTTCACGGCCTTGACGGGTTATACCCGGGACGAAGCGGTGGGCCGCAACACAAGGATCCTCAAATCGGGAAAGCATCCTGCGGAATTGTATCGCCAGCTTTGGGAAACCATCGAGCGTGGCGAACCGTGGCACGGGGAAATGTTGAACCGGCGCAAAAACGGGACGTTGTATCCCGAGGAAATGACCATCACCCCGGTGCGCACGGGCGGCGGGACGATCACCCATTTTGTCGCCGTCAAGCAGGACATTACGGCCAGGAAAGAGGCTGAAGAAAAGCTGGCATCGCTGGCACGCAGCCTCGCCGAGAAAAACAAGGAATTGGAAGCGATCGTGTATGTGGCGTCGCATGACCTCCGGTCGCCGCTCGTGAACATCCAGGGATTCAGCAAGGAACTGGCCCAGGCCTGCGCGCAAATCCAGAAGCTCCTGCAGGCCGAAACGCAGAAGGGCTCAAAAGGGGAGGTGAACCGGCTGCTCCGGGAAGACGTGCCGGAATCGCTCGAGTACATCCAGGCAGGGGTCGCCAAAATAGATGCCCTCCTGGCCGGTTTTCTCCGCTACTCGCGCCTGGGACGCGCCGCCCTGCGGATCGAGCCGCTGCCCATGAACGCCATGCTCGCCAGTATCGCGCAGGCGATGGACTTTCAAATCAAACAGGCGGATGCCAAACTCCAGATCGGCCCGTTGCCCGATTGTCTCGGAGACGACACCCAAATCAACCAGGTTTTTTCCAACTTGCTCGACAATGCCGTCAAATACCTGGACCCCAACCGGCCCGGCGTCATCACCGTCTCCGGGCAAGTTCAAGAGGGGTGCGCCGTCTACTCGGTCCGGGACAATGGCATCGGGATTCCGCGGCCGCACCAGGGCAAAATTTTTGAGATTTTTCACCGGTTAAATCCCTCCCAGGGCCTGGGGGAAGGGCTGGGGCTGACGATTGCCCAGCGCATCCTGGAGCGGCACAATGGCAGCATCCGGGTGGAATCCGAACCGGGCCAGGGCAGCGCCTTTTTTGTTTCCCTGCCTGAGGCGGCCAAAGCAAAATAAAAAATCATGAGTGCAGCGCGCGAAGTGACGATACTGATCGCTGAAGACGATGCGGGCCACGCGAGGTTGATCGAAAAGAACCTGACGCGAGCCGGTTTGCACAATCAAATTCTGCGGTTCGAGGACGGCCAGGCAATTTTGGATTTCCTGCATCGCCGCGGGACGCCGCAGCGCGCGCGCGAAGCGCCGTACCTGTTGTTGCTGGACATTCGCATGCCGCGCGTCGACGGCGTGGAGGTGCTGCGGCAAGTCAAGAACGATCTCGAATTGCGGAAGATCCCGG
>DASRKU010000147.1:0-2386 GCA_035648815.1 Verrucomicrobiia bacterium
ATCAATGCCCGAACAAGCCCCCGATAGCCATGCACAGCCCCTATGAGCATGGCCTCTTCGGTGCTCTTGCCAATCGAGCTGCGCACCTCCCGAATCCTGATGCGGGGCAGCAATGCGGTTTTTTCATGCAGATAATCAGTCATCGACGCCAACCCGGGCGCGATGATCCCACCCGCATAGCTTCCGGATCCGTTCACCACGTCAAATGTCACCGCAGTCCCAAAGTCGACCACAATCACCGGGGAGCCGAATCTCTCTCGGGCTGCCAAAGCATTCGCCAGGCGGTCGGCGCCCACCGTTTCCGGCTGCGGATATTCGATCGTCATGCCGGCAATATTTTTCGCCGTCAGTTCAAAGACGCCTGTCGCGCCCACGCTCCGAGCCGCGCTCCGAACACGCGGAGTTGCCCTCGGAACAACACTGCAGAGCGCGGCGGCACCGACTCTCGATCCCCCGATAAAATGCCGGAGCCGCGCCAGCGCGCCGCGCCCAAACCACAGGTTGGTCGGCACATCTGCCTGCCGCAACACCCGGTCCTTGTTCGCCAGCCCAAGATGCGTTTTTGTGTTGCCGATATCGAAGAGCAGGATCATGGGATTGTGGAATAACAGATTCTGAACGCTGCTGAACCCATCCCCGGCGATTTCACCCGAATTTTCATTTCTCAAGTCTCACGTCGCCCCCGGTAATTCGTTCCAGGTGCCCATGCTCCTTGCGCAACAGCAGCGCACCGTCTTCGCCCAACGACTCGGCACGGCCCCGAATCTGGCGATCGCCGATTCTGATGGTGACGTCCCGGCCCAGCGTGGAGCAGCGGCTTTCCCATTCATCGGCGACGGCTGCGAAGTGGCCGGCGCGAATCCGAAGGTAATCATAATCGAGCTCGCGCAAGATTGCAGAGGCGAGTTCAGCGCGCGCAATCGGCCTGCCCGTCTCGGCCTTCAATGATGTTGCCGCCTTGCGGAATTCCGGAGGAAACTCGTTCGCGCCCATCGCCACATTCACTCCGATACCCAGAATCACGTATTTGACATGGTCCAGCTCGGCGCTTAATTCGGTGAGAATGCCGGCCACTTTTTTGCCTTGAATCAAAATATCGTTGGGCCATTTGATTTCGGGCTGCAAATGGGTTGCGCTTTCGATCGCGCGGACCAGCGCAATCGCGGCGGCGACCGTGAGTTGCGTCGTCTCCTGTGGACGCAAATCCGGGCGGAGCAGCACGGAAAACCAAAGCCCGCGTTGCGCAGGAGAGAGCCACCTGCGTCCCAATCGTCCGCGCCCCCTGGTTTGTGATTCGGCAAACACAACAACCCCTTCCTTGACGCCGTCGCGGGCGAGCTTTTCAATCACGTCGTTCGTAGACGTGGTCTCCTGGAAAACCCGGATATCGCGGCCGATGACCTTCGGCCGGGGCAGGCGCGAGAGCAAGTCATCGGCATGGAGCACGTCCGGCACGCTCAAGAGCGAGTATCCCAGGTGAGGACTGGCCGAAATGTCATATCCCAGCTTGCGGAGTTCCTCGATATGGGCCCAGATGGCGGCGCGGCTGATGCCCAGCTTCACAGAAAGATCCGCGCCCGACACAGATCCATTGCGGGCTGTCCGCAGGGCTGACAAAATCTGTGCGTCGGTCGTCACGCCTCGAAATCCAATGCGATATCCACTGCGCGGGCTGAATGTGTCAGCGCTCCAACGGAGATGAAATCCACGCCTGTCTCGGCAATGGCGCGCGCGTTGGACAGCGTGACGCCGCCGCTCGCTTCAGACTGGGCCCGGCCTTTGCAGCGCTGCGCGGCCAGCCGCAACTGCTCCGGACCCATGTTATCAAGCAACACATAATCCACATTCGCCTCCAATGCCTGCTCCAACTGCTCCAGTGTATCAACCTCCACCTGGATCCTGAGCCGGGGGCATGCGGCCCTGGCTTTGTTAACCGCTGCCGCAATAGGGCCCGGCCGCGCGCCCGCCAGCACAGCCAAATGATTATCTTTGATCAGAACCTGGTCAAACAGGCCAAAACGATGATTGGTCCCCCCGCCGCAGACTACCGCGTATTTCTCCAGGCGCCGCAAGCCCGGCGTCGTCTTGCGCGTGTCGAGAATCCGCGCGCCCGTTCCGCTGACCGCCTTTACAAATTGAGCCGTCAGCGTCGCAATGCCGGAGAGTCGTTGGAGATAATTGAGCGCGACCCGTTCCGCGCCCAGGATCGCCGCGGCCGGTCCCGAAATCTTCAAAAGCTCGGCCCCCGTCCCCACGCGCTGCCCATCCCGCGACACTAAAGCAATTTCCAGATCCGCCGAAAGCTCGCGGAATGCGGTTTCCGCAATCGCCAATCCCGCAACCACCAGCGGTTCCCGTGCCCGCACCGCCGCGCGCGCAATTGCGC
>DASRKU010000148.1:0-7768 GCA_035648815.1 Verrucomicrobiia bacterium
CCTCCTTGCCCGGTTGCCCACTCTCATCGTCAGCGACATTCTCCCCAGTGAAACGACACGGCTGGCGCATTATGTATTGCCCGGGTGCGCTCACGCCGAAAAGCGGGGCACCTTCACCAACACCAAAGGGCGCGTCCAGAAATTCCTCAAAGCCATCGAGCCAAAAGGCGACGCGCGCCCGGAATGGGAGTTCCTGTCCGAGCTTGTCGCCGAAGTGACCGGGCAGCATGCAGAGACGAGCCTGGAAGGTTTGTTCAATCAGATGGCCGCGGAAGTTCCCGCCTATGCGGGCCTGACCTGGGCCGGAATCGGTGAGACCGGAGCGGATGTCCTTCAGCCGGCGAGAAATGCGTGAACCGAATGAAAAGAAACCCTCACCCGACCCTCACCCCGGCCCTCTCCCGTCGGACGGGAGAGGGAGCCCAACGCGTCAGAATGATCTCCCTCTCCCATCGGATGGGAGAGGGCCGGGGTGAGGGCGTTTGCGTCACGAATTGATATGGACTGGAATTTCGTTCTATTCAGCGGATTGAAAATCCTCGGGGTTTTCTCGGTTCTGATGTTCATCGTCGCCTACGCCGTCTGGGTGGAGCGGAAAGTGTCCGCCGCCATCCAGAATCGGCATGGGCCCAATCGCTTCGGGCCCTTTGGCCTGCTGCAGCCCGCGGCGGACGCCGTGAAGGCTTTTCTGAAGGAAGACTTCACCCCCGGACACGTGCGCAAAGTGTATTACTGGCTTGCGCCCGCCATCGTGATGACTCCGAGCATCATCGTGATTGCCGTCATTCCATTCGGATCATTTCTGGGACTTCAGAAGATGGTGATTGCCGATTTGAATGTGGGAGTCCTCTACACATTCGGCATCGTGTCGCTGGGCGTGTACGGCATCGTCCTGGCGGGGTATGCAGCCAATTCCAAATATCCATTCCTGGGTGGAATTCGATCCAGCGCGCAATTGATTTCCTATGAAATTGCCATGGGTTTGTCGGTGATCCCGGTGTTTTTGCTCACCGGCACCTTGAACCTGAGCGAAGTGGTGCGTTATCAAGGCGAGCACGGGTGGCTGGCGCTGCCGTTTATCGCGCCGCACCAGACAGCGCACGGATTGTTTCAAAGCCTTTGCTTATGGCCCTTCACTTTCTTGTCGTTTGGCATTTTCCTGGCGGCGGCCTTTGCGGAGACGAACCGCACCCCCTTTGATTTGCCCGAAGCCGAGCAGGAACTCGCCGGCGGCTACAATGTCGAATACAGCTCGATGAAATTCGCGCTGTTCTTTATGGGTGAATACGCGAACATGACTGCCGCAGCCGCGTTGATGACGACCTTGTTTTTTGGCGGCTGGACCTTGCCTTTCGCGGGCCTGGACCAACCCGCGCCGGCGGGAAGCTGGGTCACGGGGATTCTGCACATTGCGATTTTTCTGGTGAAAATGCTGACGATCCTCTTCACGATCATTTGGGTCCGGTGGATGTGGCCGCGGTTCCGGTACGATCAGTTGATGGGCCTGGGTTGGAAGCGGTTCATTCCGCTGGCGCTGGCGAATATTATTGCCGTCGCGATGCTGCTTTGGGCCGGGATCGGTTCCTGAACCTGTTCAGCCCGCGGCGGGCGATCTGATGATAATTAAGCGAAAAAAATTGAATTTCTGGGAGCGACTGTATCTGCCTGCGATCCTGGGCGGGTTGAAGGTGACGCTGCGCCACTTTTTCGAGAAAAAAGTGACGATGCAATACCCGGAAGAGAAGTGGGTGGTTCCCGATGGATACCGGGGCGCGCCATACCTGGTGCGCGACCAGGACGGCAACACAAAATGCGTGTCCTGCCAGCTTTGTGAATTTGTCTGTCCGCCAAAAGCCATCAGGATCGTCCCGCCGGGTCCCGACGGACCTGTTCCGGACCGGCCCAACTCGGAGAAGATACCGCTGGAATTTGAGATCAACATGCTGCGGTGCATCTTTTGCGGTTTTTGCCAGGAGGTTTGTCCCGAAGAAGCGATTTTCCTTTTGAAGGATTATTCGCTCACGGGCCGTTCGCGGCAGGAGCTGATCTACGACAAGGAAAAGCTTTTGGCGTTGGGCGGGGAGCACAGCGGGATTCGCAAGTGGAAGCAAAAAGCCGAAGAGGCGCAGGCCCAGGGCGTGCCACCGTGAGCCGCTGACCTGGCACCGGGCGTATTATGCAGGACATTTTATTCTATATTTTTGCGGCGATGGCGCTGGGATTTGGCGTGCTGGTTCTCACCAGCCGCAACCCGGTCACCAGCGCGATGTGCCTGGTGCTGACGCTGGTATGCCTGGCAGGATTGTTCGTGCTGCTGCACGCCTTTTTCCTGGCAGCGATTCAAGTCCTCGTGTACGGCGGCGCGGTCATGGTGTTGTTTCTCTTCGTCATCATGTTGCTGGACCTCAAGGCCGAGGAACGCCGGAAGATCCAGACATTCGGACTCATCGGTGGGCTCATTGCTGTCGGAGCGATTGTGTCGATTTTTTTCCGCAGCCTGGCCGCGTCCCGGCCGGCAGGCAGCGGCGCGCTGACGCTTGAGGGAAACCCATACCCGCTGGGCAAATTGCTGTTCACAGGATACCTGCTGCCGTTTGAAATCGTTTCGGTGCTGTTGCTGGTGGCGATGGTGGGCGTCGTGTTGCTGAGCAAAAAGGATCTGAAATAATGCACGCCGGACTTGAACAATATCTTGCGGTCAGCGGACTCCTGTTCGCGCTGGGGCTCTTTGGCGTCATCGTCCGGCGCAATTTGCTCGTGATCTACATGTGCCTTGAGTTGATGCTCAACGCCGCCAATCTCGCCCTGGCCGCTTTTTCACGGTTCAATAACAACCTCGATGGCCAGGTGTTCGTGTTCTTTATTATCACCGTGGCCGCGGCGGAAGTGTCGGTGGGCCTGGCGCTCATCGTTGCGGTTTACCGCAAACGCCAGGTGACGCACGTTGAGGATTTGGCAACCTTGAAACTTTAAGAATGAGCCTGGATGTCTTGCCGTGGATCATCCTGTTCCTGCCGCTGTTCGCGGCGGTGATGATCACGCTGTTGACGCGTCACAACCGGACGTGGAGCGCGGGCCTTTCCATCGCAGCGGTGGTGCTGGGGTTTCTTCTCAGCGTCCTGTTCGTCTGGAACGCCGGCTGGCAGCCCGCCACGGCCGAAATGTCCGCCAGTTGGCTCTCCGTCGGCAATCTCCAGGTTCAATTTGGCCTGCACCTGGATCCTTTGAGCGTGCTGATGATGCTGGTGGTGACGGGGGTTGCCAGCGCCATTCATGTGTATTCCTTCGGTTACATGCGCGAGGACAGCGGTTTTTCACGCTACTTCGCGGGCTTGAGCCTCTTCACCTTTTCGATGCTCGGCATCGTGCTCGCCAATAATTTCTTCCAGTTGTTCATCTTCTGGGAACTCGTGGGCGTCTCCAGCTACCTGCTGATCGGGTTTTGGTATGAAAAAGCATCCGCTGCGGATGCCGCAAAAAAAGCGTTCATCACAAACCGCCTGGGCGACTTCGGATTCCTGCTCGGCATCCTGACGGTGTGGACCGCGCTGGGATCTCTCAATTTCGGCGTTCTGCAACAGAAGCTGGTGGACGACCCAACACTGTGGGGCCCCGCAGCGGCGGGCGCAGGCCTGTTGATCTTCTGCGGCGCCGTTGGCAAATCAGCCCAGTTCCCGCTTCACGTGTGGCTGCCGGATGCCATGGAAGGCCCGACGCCGGTCAGCGCGCTGATCCATGCAGCGACCATGGTCGCAGCGGGCGTTTACATGCTTTGCCGGGTGTTCTTCCTGATCCAGCCATCCGGGGCGCTCCCTGCCATCGCGTTCATCGGCGGGCTCACGTCCATCCTCGCGGCCCTGGCCGCGGTCCAGCAGGACGACATCAAAAGAATCCTGGCATACTCCACACTTTCGCAGCTTGGTTACATGGTCATGGCGATTGGCATGGGCGGTCCGACGCCCGCGATGTTCCACCTCATCACCCATGCCTTTTTCAAGGCGCTGCTGTTCCTGGGAGCGGGTTCGGTGATCCTTGCGGCGCATCACGAACAGAACATCTGGAAAATGGGCGGGCTGCGCACCCGAATGCCGGTGACCTTCTGGACGTTTTGTTTCGGCGGACTGGCGCTGGCGGGGCTTTGGCCCTGGAGCGGATTTTTCAGCAAGGACAGCATTTTGGCGCAGGCTCTTTCGGCGCATCACTATGTTTACTTCGTCCTTGGGCTCGGGATCGCCTTCCTGACGACATTCTATATTGGCCGCCTGCTGGTTGTGGTTTTTCTGGGCTCCAGCCGGTCCGCGGCATGCGAACACGCCCGCGAGGCGCCGCCCGTCATGGCCTGGCCGCTCCGGCTCCTGGCGGTGCTCAGCCTCGTCGGGGGCTGGATCGGAATTGAATCGGTTTTGCTGAAAGCCTTTCCCGGGCCGAGCCCGGAACCGGTGGCCGGCTTTTCCCAACAACTGGCAGGACCCTTCCTGCATGCCCCGGCAGCGGCGTGGTCGGGCATTCTTGTTTTCGCGCTGGGCGCGCTCGCCGCCTGGCGCGTTTATGCCGGGACCAAGAGCGATCCCTTGCCGGCAAAGCTCGGATCCTTCTCCCGCGCGATGCGGAATGCGTTCTATTTCGACGACTTTTATGCCGCGACCGTCATTCGGTTTCATGATTTCCTGGCGGTGATAGCCGATTGGTTTGAGCGCTGGATCATTGCGGGGCTGGCGGTTCGAGGAGTGCATGGATCGACGGAATTGGCCGGTCGCGCGCTGCGGCGCCTGCAGACCGGGAATCTGCAAACCTACGCGTTCCTTTTCGCCCTGGGCGTGGCAGTTGTGTTGTATTGGGTTTTGGGAAAATAACACCGCAATCTCGATGTCGATTTTAACTTACATTTTCGCGCTGCCGCTGCTGGCGGCCGTTGTGCTCGCGTTTATCCCTCGCGAGTTTCGTGTCGTCATGCGAACGGCCGCCCTGGCCGTCACGTTGCTTTCGGCGATCCTGGCGGTGGTGATGTTCCTGAGATTTGAACCCGGCGCGGCAGGCTTTCAATTCGAGCAGCAGGTTCCATGGGTAACGGCGCTCGGGATCAGTTATCACGTGGGTGTGGATGGTATCAACGTGGGAATCATCCTCATGGGCGCCATCGTGGCGTTTGCGGCCGCATGCTGTTCCTGGGAAATCAAAACCCGCGAAAAAGAGTTCTACATCCTGTTGCTTGTGATGACGGGCGGCATCCTGGGTGCGTTTGCCTCACTGGACCTGTTCTTCTTCTATTTCTTCCACGAGCTCGCGCTGGTCCCCACGTTTATCATGATCGGCGCCTGGGGACGGGGCGAGCAAAAGAACTATGCCACGTTCCAAATCACGTTGTACCTCAGCATCGGCGCGTTGCTGGCACTCCTGGGATTGATCGCCTTGTATGTTCAAGCCGGCGCGCAAACGTTCGATATCCCCCGGCTCCTCGAGTATGTCGTGCGGCAAAATCATCCCCTCTCGGAATCGGCCCAGCGCTTTGCCTTCCCCCTGCTGCTGTTTGGATTTGGAATTCTTGTTTCCCTCTGGCCGTTTCACACCTGGGCGCCACTCGGATACGCGTCCGCCCCGGCTCCTGCGGCGATGCTCCACGCGGGAGTGTTGAAAAAATTCGGCCTCTACGGCCTGATTCGAATCGCGTTGCCGCTGATGCCGGATGGGGCGCGGCACTGGATGCCGGTTCTGGCATGGCTTTGCCTTGGGAATTTGGTGTATTGCGGATGGGTGGCGATGCGGCAAAGAGATTTCAACCGGCTGGCGGGCTACTCGAGCGTTGCGCACATGGGTTTTGCGTTCCTGGGAATCGCCAGCCTCACAACACTGGGAATTACCGGGGCGGTGGTCGTGATGGTGGCGCATGGCTTCCTGGCCGCGCTCACGTTCGGGCTTAGCGGTTACATTTATCAGCAGACCGGGACGTTGGAGATGAGGGAGCTGGGCGGGTTGCTGCGCAAGATGCCTTTCATCGGCACGGCGCTGGTGATGGCTGCCTTTGCGGCCTGCGGTCTGCCGGGTTTTGCGAATTTCCCGGGCGAAGCCGCAGTCCTGTTCGGGGCCTGGAATGCATTTCGGTTGGTGACGGTCCTGGCCTGTTGGGGCGCGATGGTGATCGGCGCAATTTATATGCTGCGGGCTGTTCGAAGCGTGTTGCACGCTGAGCTTCCGGAGCGGTGGACGCGACTCGGGGACGCCAACCTGTGGCGAAGGCTGCCGTATGCGGTGCTCATCGCGTGCCTGCTGATATTCGGCTGCTTTCCACGCCTGCTGACGGACAAGATCAAAACCGCCCAGGCATACCTCCCCGCACCCGGGGAACACATCGTTGCGGCGGCGGTGGCCGCGGCCGAAACCAGGTGAGCGCGCTCGTTTTCCTTGCATGAATATTTCTTTGATCAGTATAGAAATGTGCGTCGTGGGGCTCGGGCTGGCGTTGTTGCTGGCCAACCTGTGGGTGCCGCACGAGCGCAAGCCTCTCCTGGGCTATGCCGCGGCCCTGGGCCTCGGAGCCATTCTCGTGTACAGCTTTTTTTTGACCCAGCCCGCAACCGAGGAAGCGCGGTATGCTTTCGAGCGCATGTTTGCCCTGGATGACCTGGCGCTTTTTTTCAAACGTTTCTTCCTGCTCGCCGCGATCCTGGTGCTCATCATCTCCGTCGAGTTCTCTGATCGGATCGAAACCGGGATTGGGGAATATTACGCTCTCCTGCTTTTTGCCCTGACCGGGATGCTGTTTGCCTCATCGGCCAATCATTTTGCAGTGCTGTTTGTTTCGCTGGAACTGATCACCATCACATTTTACGTGCTGACGAGTTTTCAGCGGGGGCGGGCGGCTTCTTTGGAGGCCGGGGTCAAATACCTGGTCATTGGAGGACTTTCCACGGCCTTCACCGTGTTTGGAATCGCGCTGGTGTACGGGATGTCGGGCACGCTTGAATTCGGCACGCTTGCCGGCGAGGCGGCCCAGCTCGGATCGAACAAAATTTTTCTGTTCGGCCTGCTTCTCATCATGGTGGGACTTGGATTTAAAATCGCCGCCTTCCCGTTTCAGATCTGGGCGCCTGATGTGTACCAGGGCGCACCAACTCCCACGACGGCCTTCCTGGCCGTTGGTTCCAAAGCTGCCGGGTTCGTGCTTCTTCTGCGCGTGCTGTTCATCGCCGTGCCGGCAATCACGGCACAGTGGACCGATCTCCTGATTTTCATCTCAGCCATTACGATCCTGTACGGGAATCTATGCGCGATTCCGCAGCGCAACGTGAAGCGGCTGATGGGCTATTCCAGCATTGCGCATGCGGGCTACCTGCTCCTGGGGGTCGCCGCCCTCAGCAGCGACGGCCGATCTGCGCTGCTCTACTATCTGAGCGGGTATCTATTTAGCGTTCTGGCCGCATTCATGGTGATCACTTTGGTTCTGCGCCATCTCAGCGGAGAAGACATTTCAGGATTGGCTGGACTCCATCGACGATCGCCTCTCCTTGCGGCAACCATGACGCTGGCGATGGTTTCCCTTGCCGGAATTCCGCCGCTCGCGGGGTTCTTTGGCAAATTCCTCCTGTTGAAAGCTGTGATCGCCCAGGGAGCCATCAACCCGGGTTACTATTGCCTTGCCTTCACCGCGATCGCCGGCGTGGTGATCTCGCTATACTACTATTTCGGCATCATCCGGGCCATGTACTGGTCACCGGCAGCTCCTGACTTGAACCCCATCGCAATCTCCACACCCATCCGCTGCTCCATCTAC
>DASRKU010000149.1:0-6844 GCA_035648815.1 Verrucomicrobiia bacterium
TCCTTCGCCTTCACGCAATTTCCAGCTCGGGCTTGGCGCATTCAATTCCCCAGTAATTAGTGATGGACTCGAACAAATGTTCCACCGCGCGTAAGCTCACCGGTTTCACCATATACGCGTTAGCCCCCAGTTCGTACGCGCGGTTGATGTCCTCCAGCCGGTCGGAGGAGGAAACAATCACCACAGGAATCCGGCGGATGGGACCGTCCCGCTTGAGCCATTCGAGCACTTCGAACCCTGACTTTCGCGGCATCTTCAGGTCCATGACGATGAGCTGGGGCAACGGGTGCGCTTCGCGGTCGCCGTATTTGCCCTCGCCGCTCAAGTAATGAATCGCCTCTTCACCATCCGTGACAACCTGGAGCGGGGTTTCCAGATGGGCCATTTTGAATGCGCGCTTTACCAGGAAAATGTCGTTGAGCTCGTCTTCCACCAGAAGGACCGTAAATCGTTTTTTAGCCATAATGCATTGCCATAGGCAGACCAATGTAGACGCACCCTCGCCAAAAATCTAACGTTCCTTCTTAAATGGGCAGCCCCGTGCCTCAGGAATGGGGCAAATACCCCACCGCGCCATCGGTAGGGCCGCGCTGCGCACGGCCGGGTGGCTCCCCAACCACCGCTAAAAAAAATCGCCTTGGACGGCCAATGTCCAACCCCGCCCGCTAGGATTTTGAGCAAGAAAGGGAAACTATGATGAACGAACAGATGGAATTAGGTTTTAACGGCGCCCGGATCTGCACGTCGGTCCTCCGCCGGCAGCACCGCTCAAACCGGGCCCAATGGTGGTTTCAGCGGATGCGCACTGCGGTGGACGGCGCGCTGGATTGGCGCCCTGCCCCGGCGCCTCGCCCGGAACAAATTTGGTTTCCCGAATAGACCCGATCTCCGCCCGCTGAAGACCGCGCGCCGGTTATCGCCCCACTGTGTCTGGATAACCGGCGCGCACGAAATTGCGGATGAGTCCAATCTCGTCCTCTCCGGCAATCGTGTGCGCCTTCTGGTATTCCTGAAACTGGATGTTCAAGCCGGCGGATTCGAGAACGCGCGCCTGGCTCCGGACCTGTGGATAGGGAACGATCGGGTCCTGGACACCGTGAGTGATGAGCAGCCGTTGCTCCCGCGCAACGGGCGACAGTTCGCGGACCAGCTTTTCCGGTTCGCAGATAAACCCGCTGATGCCCACAATCCCGGCAAACCGCTGCGGATAGCGCAAGCCGACGTCAATCGCCATGAGGCACCCTTGCGAAAAACCTCCAATCGTCATCTCGCCGGGAGAAAAACCCTTTTTCACCTGCGCATCGATCAGTTCAAGCAGCAAGCGCCGGCTTCGTTCGACTCCGGGCACAATGTCGACTGCGAAGTCAAACCACGAAAATCCGCCGAAATATTTATCCGGCGCATTGACCAGCAGGTAATTCAGCCACGGAAGTCCAAGCGCTTCGGGCATCCATCGGTATCCTTCAATGCTGTCGCCCAGCCCATGCAACATGACCATCAAACACGTGGAGGGTTTGCGCTGGGCGGCAATAAATTCACAGTCAAGCATGCCCGCCAGAATAAGGCAGTCGAGGGTCGAAGGTCGAGCGTCGAGGACGAACAAACCCTCCCGTCATGAAATCAGTGAGTTCGTGAGTCAGTGAGTTAGTGAATGAAACAAACGGCAAACCACTCAATCTCTGACTCACTGACTCGCTGACTCACTGACTTTCTCGTACCAGGATCCCCTCAGCCAGTCCGCAATCAGCCCGATCTCCCGCGCGTTCAGGATCTGGTCCTGCCCGAAAGCAGGCATGCGATCGTTGTGGCTGCCATAGAAATCCGGGTGCGCCGGGTTGCCGATGAAATTGATCAGCCATTTGCGTGAACCATACCCGGTCAGGTCCGGCGCGGTGGCCTGATCGTCCGGTTTGTGAAACTGGTGGCACTCCGTGCACCGCATCACATTTTCCAGGAGGATCCGCCCTTCCTGGATCATCGGCTCATCCCGCTGATCGGCGGCGATCTGGTCTTTGAGCTGCGCCTCCGCCGACAGCGCCGCAATCACCTTGCGCAAATTTCCATTCTGCGCGGGCGTGTATTGAGCCACGTCCTTCTGCACGAACTTCACCATCTTGTCATCGCGAAATTTGGTTCCGCCAAAATAACTCGTTGTCGCAATCCGGCTCGGATCCAGCAGGCCCGCCAGCCATTCGCGCGATGCAAACCCGCGCAGATCGGATGCGGACTGCGCCGTTTTGGGCACGGCCCCCAGCCCATCGGTGCCGTTGTAGCGATGGCACCCGGCGCATTTTTGGGAGAACAATTTGGGCCCCTGGGTCAGGGGATCACCATGGAGCAACGCCAGCGCGCCTTCGCCGGGAATGCCCGCCGGCGATTGGGCCAAGACCCGGACCCTGCGCGTGTCACGCTCCGCCAGTTGAATCGCTTCCAGGTAATTCCGATTATTCCTGTCCTCGGCCACCGCCAGCCATGTCAGCAGAGCGGTGCCCGCCAGCAGGGAGGCCAGGAGCCCCAGGTTGAATCGATGCCCCAGGCGCCAGCGGCCGATCACCGGCATGAGAAACACGAGCAGCAGGACCAGGCTGGGGATGATGATGGCGCCCCAGACTTCGGAGGTGCCGGGGAAATATTTCAGGAACTGGAACAGGAACAAAAAATACCATTCAGGCCGCGCCGCCGAATACGCTTCGGATGGGTCGGCCGGCGCGCCCAGTTCGGCTCCAAGGGATCCGTGCGATGAGAACAGCCTTTGGCGCACGATCAGGAAGAGCACCGTGGCGAGCACCGCAAGGCACGCCACCGTATCCTTCAACCACTGGTCCGGCCAGAACGCCTCATCCGGCTTTCGTTTCGGATCTTTGGCCCGGATTCCATGCCGGCGAAAAAGATAAATATGCGCGATCACCAGGGCGATCACCGCCGCCGGCAGCACGCCCGCATGCAGCGCAAAAAAACGGGTGAGCGTGTGATGCCCGTACTCGGATCCCCCGATGACAATCTTCTGCAAAGCCGGACCCGCAACGGGAACAACCGCCATGAGATTGGTCGCCACCTTGGTTGCCCAGTATCCTTTTTGATCCCACGGCAGAAGGTAACCCGTCAGCGACAACCCGAGCACGAGCAGCAGCAGCACCACGCCAAACCAGAAATTCACCTCCCTCGGCGCCTTGTAAGCGCCGTCGACCATCACCTGCATCAGGTGGAGGACGAGCAGGACGGTCATGGCCTGGGCCGTGTAGTGATGCAACCCGCGCAGCAGCCAGCCGCCGGTCATGACGTCCTGGATGTAATACACGCTTTCCCACGCCGTGTGGGAGCTTGGGCTATAGGCCATCCAAAGAAAGATCCCCGTGATAAATTGGACCGCCAGGGCAAATGTCAGCGTGCTGCCCCAGACATAGCGCCACCGCGAGCCTCCCGGAATATTCTCATACAAGAGAGCTCGAATAATGCCCCGGCATCCGGTCCGATGGTCCAGCCAATCGAAAAGAACTTTCATGCAACGGGGATTTTCTCCGCGCGGCCGGCTTCGAAATTCCGAAATTGCACCCACACTTCATTTCCCCCGCGCACCTCGACGGCTAAAGAATCCATCGGTCGCGACGCCGGGCTGGTGCGATCGGCGATTTTGCCTTCCGGCGTGAACGTACTGTTGTGGCAAGGACACAGAAACATGCCGCGCGAGGCCAGGTAATCCACAAAACATCCCGCATGCGGGCATACGACATTCAACGCCTGAACCTTCCCATCCGCCGTCCTACGCAGGTACACGGCGCCAATCGGAACTTCGGTGAACTTGTTCCACGCGTCGACCCGCGTCGCCAAAACGGGAAATTTCCGGGGCACTCCATCCGGTGGCAGGGCATCCAGCGTGGTGACCCGGACAGCGCTGCCTTTGGGCCCGTGCCGCCAGAGAGGATCCAGAAGAACCGCCAACCCCGCCCCGAGCGGCACCAATCCCAAAACCGCGCCAAGGGCGATGGCAAAAGCCCGCTTAAAAAATCCACGCCGATCCAAAGGCGCGTCAGAATGACAGGGAGCATCATTCATATTGCATACGCATGAGAGGCGACAGGATGGTGAATGTTCCCGCAAAAGCAACCGGGAAGCGCTACTTGCCAATGCAGAACTGGCTGAATATCACGTCCAGCAAATCCTCAGTCGTCGTCTTGCCGACGATTTCTCCGACCGCATTCGCCGCCATCCGCAAATCCGCCGCAGCCAGCTCCAGGCCTCCACCCGCCCGCAGCATTTCCACCGCCCGCATGAGCGACGCCCGCGCGCGGTTCAAAGCATCCTGATGGCGCGAGTTGATCATCGCTTCCACCATTTCGCCGTTGATTTCTCCGGACCAGACCAGGTCCTTGATCGCATCTTTCAAGTTCTCAATCCCGTCGCCCGTCAGGCAACACACGTCCACCCACCGCGGACCACCCGCAAGGCCGTGTGCCGGGCCGGGTTTCAGTTGCCGCGGCATGTCGGTCTTGTTGCACACCACGATGCATTTTCTGCCCGCGAGCTCCGACAGGAACCGAGTGTCCGCGGGGGTGAGCGGTTCCGACGCATCCAGGACATGAAGAATCAACTCGGCTCGATCCAGCGTTTGGAGGCTGCGCCGGACGCCTTCCATTTCAATTTCATCACGCGCTTCCCGCAGACCGGCTGTGTCGATGAAAATCACCGGCACACCGCGAATGTTTGCCGTTTCTTCAATCGTATCCCGCGTGGTCCCTGGAACGGCAGAGACAATGGCCCGATCATGGCCTAATAACTGGTTCAACAGGCTCGACTTTCCGGCATTCGGGCGGCCCACAATCGCAGCGCGAATTCCACGCCGGAGAATGCGTCCCTCGTCGGCGGTCCCAAGCAGTTCGTCCATGAACTCCAGCCCGCGGCTGAGCCGATCCACGATCTGATCGCGCGTCTGCGGCCCGATATCCTCCTCCGGAAAATCAATGTGCGCCTCGATGTGAGCCAGAGCTTTGAGCAGGTCATCGCGCAGAAGGTTGATTCGGCGTGAGAGCTTGCCCGCCAACTGCTCGTTCGCCGCGCGCAAGGCCAGCTCGGTCCGCGATTGGATCACGTCGGCGACCGCTTCGGCCTGCGCCAGGTCAATGCGGCCGTTCAAAAAAGCGCGCCGGGTGAATTCGCCGGGGTCAGCCGCGCGCGCGCCACATGCGAGCACCGTGTCCAGAACCGTTTTGGCCGGCAGCACTCCGCCATGACAGGTAATTTCCACGACGTCCTCGCGCGTGAACGTCCTCGGCGCCCGCAACACAGCCACGAGCACTTCGTCCACCACTTGCCCGCCTCGCACAATCTTCCCGTAATGGATCGTGTGCGAGGGGGCTTCGGAGATTTTGGATGAACGCCTGGCCGGGACAAAACACCGGTCGGCAATGATCGTCGCCTCAGCCCCTGAGATGCGGATGACAGCCAGTCCGCCTTCTCCCAACGGAGTGGCAATAGCCGCTATGGTGTCGTCCGGCATGCGTTCAACAGCCGTGAATCAAGCGAACGTGAGGTTAGTGCCCGCACTTGCCGGGAGCATTCTCGGCTTCGCGCCCTTCCAGCCACAGCTTTGCCTTTCCGTAACTTTTGTTGCGCAGGTAATGCAGGAGCTCGGGAGCCGTTTCGCGGGGCAACTGACCTGCCAGCAAATCAATCCGCTCAAACAGCGGCAGCAGGTTCGGCCTGGACATGCCGGTGGACATGGATTTGGCCGCGCGATCAAGTTCCATCAGCGACTCCCACAACGATTGTTCCGATGGAGTCATAATGGAATATCAATAGCCTGAAAACAGGAATGCACCAGCAGTTTTGATTGCGACGGACAATGATCAGGGCCCGGACAACCGCCGCGCCAACTGGTCCAGCGCGGGAAATTTGCCCTGCAGGTACCACGTCGTGAGGAAACAGCCCAGGCCGCTGATGATCAGGAGGAGCACGACGCTGATCAGGTAGAGCCCGAAGGCATGCGGCGGATCCGGCTGCATCACCCGGGGCAAGCCCGAGTACAGCACCGTCGAGGACAAGACAATGCCAACTCCCCAGGTCAGCCAGGGGGAGATGGCTGAAAAGGCGTCCAGCATTCGGAGTACGAACAAGGGAGTCAGCGAGTAGGCGGCCAGCGTGAATGTCTGCCCGAAGGTATGGCGGCCATGAAAGGTTTCGCCGAGGGCCTTGAGCAATTTCGCTCCGAGGAAGACGATGGCGACGGACAGGATGAACTGGGCCGCTTCGAAGATCGCGGCCTGGGTTATGGAAAATTTTTGATTATGGGGGACTTCCCCGCGCGGTTTTCCCCAATGAACAAGGCCGTAGCCCTCGACAAAGCTGACGAGCAACAATACCGGCACCACGTGGCCAAGCAAAATCGACCCCCACTTGCGTTGAGCCGCCACGATTCGGTCCCACGTGGGCACCGGCTCAATGATTAATAGAAATGCCTTGATCATGCGCGCACTTCATAACCTTCGGCGATGACGGTGACAACTAAATAGCGGCATGAATAATCTGCTTTCGTTGCTCTCCGGCCCATGCTTAACTCCGATCAATGAACGTGCACCTTGGCATCTGGGGAAAGCTCACGCGGATCGTGAAATTTCTTTTCCTGCTTGCGGGCCTGCTCGGGCTGGCCGTCTGGTACCTGCCACCGATCAAGACCAACGAACGCATGCGCAAGAAAGTGTTCCAACTGGACACCCAGATTCATAAGGAAGAGGAAACCGCCCGTCAGTTAAAGGCCTCCATCGACAGCCTGCGCTATGATCCCCGCGCCGTCGAACGGCTCGCCCGCGAATGGCTCGGCTATGCCAAACCCGGCGAAACAGTCATCCGC
>DASRKU010000150.1:0-12965 GCA_035648815.1 Verrucomicrobiia bacterium
GTGCGGGAGCAAGAGCGTGGCCACCTGCTGGTTGGCGGCCAGCACATCGCCGACTTTGACGCTGAGCACCTCCAGCACCGAATCGGAGGGCGCCCCGATCATCATCTCCTTCAATTGGCTGTCGAGTTCGGCAATCTGCGCGCGGGCCTGGGCGATTTCCTGTGGCCGGGGACCGGCCTCCAATTCAGCCAACTGCGCAGCCAGTCGCTCGCGCCGGGCGTGCAGTTCGGCTGCATTGAGGACAACGATCTTCTGGCCCGATTTTAATGGGTCACCCTCCTGCGCATAAAGGGCCTCGACTCTGCCCCCATAGCGGGAGGCCACGCGCACCTCATCGGTCTCGATCGTGCCGGACACGGAAGACAACTGGGCATCGCGATTGCAGGACAGGGACAGCCCGGCCAGCGCGCAAAGAATTGCGAGCACAGTGGGTGTTTTTCGATTCGGTACGTGGACGGCAGGCTAATCATGAACAGAGCAACGGGCAAGTTCGCAGCCGTCGTCTGTCACTTAAGGTGCCGGTCAAGTTTTCGGCGGGATAAAGCGGCAGAGGGCTGCCGCACTCCACGACGCTGGCGCGAACATCCGGAGTTTGGGAACTTCCGCCAGGTTTTGGAGTGCGGCAGCCCTCTGCCGCTTTTCGGGAGACGGAACGAGCCGCGCGCACACGTGCAACCTTTTGTTGCACGAGCAACAAAAGGTTGCACGTGAATCCAGTGGTTCTTAGGTCCGTTCGGGGCGCGAGTTCAGGGCACGGTGCGGCGGCTGAGGAGAGCCTCGACAGGCTTGGGAAGGAAGGAGCAAAGCTCTTCCAGAAGCTGGCGGCAGTCGTTTTCGGAAAGCTTCAGCGGGCGGGCGGCTGAGTAGATGAATCCGCGCGTGGTCTGGTAACCATACCCGAGCAGGCCCTGTCGCAGCGGCATGGAATACAGTGCGAGGGTCAATCCGTAGACCAGCGTATGCCAGGCATGGGCGGCGCCTTGCTCGACGGCATGCAAGTATCGTTTGACGATGCGCTCATCCCGGAGCGGCTGCAGCTTGCGCAATTCACATTGGCCAATCCGGCGGCTGGCCTGGGCAAAAGGTTTGAGAGCAGGCTCGATGGCCAGCGCCTGGTCGAAGCCGATGAGTTCACGCACTTCATGCCGGCAGACATGGTCAAAAGCGCGCTGGATGGCAGGCAACTCGATCGGGAGCAGGATCAAGGTTTGATAATCCTGCACAAAGCGGCGGAGGGAGGGCAAATCCTGCACAGGGGAAGCGCGCAAGGCGGCAGAAACTTCACTGAGCGCCACCAACCCATCGGTCGAGCCCAACTGCTCCACAAGAGGATGGCAGTCGCCCAGCCATTCGGCGGGCTCGCTCAACACACGTTGTAATTGCTTGCGCACAATGATTCACAGCAAGTCCGTCGATTCTCCGGTTCCTCGCCATATTATATTTACGTTGCACTTGCTGTGCCACGATTGCGAGCAGTAAAAGTTTTGCGCCGGAAATATATCCCTTGAAATCGGCGAAATGTTGATCTAAAAAATTGCGGGCTGCCTTTCATCCAAAAAAATTCCTTGTCCGCCACAGTTTCTCCGAGATTCAGCGCACTTCTTTTCCTTTGAGTACTGGGGTAAAACCCGTATATTTAAACATATTTTGCTTTTGCCTCAGAAGTAAAGGGTTAGCCCATTTTCCGGTTCTGAGCCAAAAACAACTCGGAACAAATTATGAATCAGCCAAGTACCGTCGCCGCCACCAGGCCTCAGAATCCCCTGGCCACCCGACAGGCCTCAAAATATCCCGGCATCCGGGTCACCTGTAACGGCAACCAGTTGGTGACTCAACATGTCGAAACCCGGATTACCGAAGGCGGCGTGTTTTATCCCATCACCCCGTCCACCGAAGGCGGCGAAATCTACCAGCAGTCGTATGCGCAGGGCGAACTGAACGTATTCGGCCAGCAGAAGATCGCGATTGAGTGCGAGGGCGAACACGCCGCGCAGGGCGGCGCGACGGCGTTCTCGGTCGCAGGCAGGCGCACCGTCAATTTCACGTCGGGCCAGGGAATCGTCTACGCGATGGAACAGTACTATCACGCGCCGGGAAAGCTTTCGACGATGGTGTTGGAAGTCGGGGCGCGCGCGCTGACCAAGCAGGCTCTCAACGTGCATTGCGGGCATGATGATTTTTACGCCGCGCTGGACACGGGCTGGACGATGCTGGTTGGCAAGGACGCGCAACAGGCCGCCGACCAGGCGATCATTTTACGCAAAGTCAACGAGCTCGCGCTCAACCCGGGAATGAACATCCAGGATGGAATGCTCACGACCCATTCGGAGCGCACTTACCTGGCGCCGGAACCGGATCTGCTCCGGGAATTTCTCGGAGCAGGCGATGACAGCATCGACTGCCCGACCCCGGCCCAGCGTGAACTCTTCGGCCCCAAACGCCGCCGGGTTCCCGAGATGATGGACCTGAAGAACCCGGTTTTGCTTGGGCCCGTGCAGAACCAGGAGCACCACATGAACGGCGTCGTGGCCCGGCGCAACAATTTTAACGAGCCGATCCTGAAATTCCTGGAAGAGGCATACGCCGAGTTCGGCCGGCTGACGGGACGCCATTACGGATTGCTGACCCAATACAAGTGCGAGGACGCCGACACGGTCTTTGTGTCGCTGGGCTGCGCCGCGGATAACATCGAGGCCGCTTGCGATTACCTGCGCGAGGAGCGCAACGCCAAAACCGGCTCCATCCATGTCAATGTCATCCGGCCTTTTCCCGAAGCGGCTGTTATCGATGCGCTGCGCGGAAAGAAGAATGTCATCATCCTCGAAAGAACCGATGAAGGGATGGCGGGGGACAACCCGCTGGCCCGGGACATTCGCACGGCGCTTTCCAAGGCGCTGGAGGCTCATAAATACGGCGGTGAGATCACCGCAATGTCGCCGGAGGAAATGCCGCGCCTGTTCCGGGGATCCTACGGCATTGGCTCGCGCGATTTCCGGCCCGAACACACGCTGGGCGCGTACGAATACGCGATCGGCCAGACCCGACGCAAGGATGGCAAGGGCGCCGCGGATGGCGTGACCTATTTTACGCTGGGAATCGATCATCCCTACGCGGTGATTTCGAAAGACACCCCCTCGCTGCTGCCTCCCAAATCCATTGCCGTCCGGTTCCATTCGATTGGCGGCTGGGGCATGATTACCACCGGGAAGAATTTGGGCGAGATCATCGGCGATTTTGGAAAAATTCTTTCGGATCAACTTCCGCAAGCCGATGAGCCTGGGCAGCCGGCGGAGAAGCTCTACATCATGGCCAACCCCAAGTATGGCTCCGAGAAGAAGGGCGCTCCGACCAACTATTACCTGACCGTCGCTCCCGAACCGATCAAGGTGAACTGTGAATTGAACCATGTGGACGTGGTGCTCTGCTGCGATCCGAAAGCCTTCACGCACACCAATCCCGTGGAAGGCTTGAACAAGGGCGGCTGCCTCGTCTGGGAATCCAGCGACAGCCCGGAAACCGCCTGGCAGCGCATCCCGGCCCAACACCGGAAATTCGTGACCGAAAATAATATCCGGGTTTATATCCTGCCGGGATTTGCGATCGCCCGAAAGGCCACAGCGCGCGGGGACCTTCAATTGCGCATGCAGGGCAATTCCTTTCTGGGCGCGTTTTTCCGCGTCTCGCCTTTTCTCAAGCAAAATGGCATCTCCGATGAAATGTTCCTGAGCACGGTCAGGAAACAGTATCAGAAAAAGTTCGGGCGCTTTGGGGAGGACGTGGTGGTTTCGAACATGCAGGTGATGGAGCAGGGTTTTTCGCAGGTCCAGGAGATTCGGTACGGCACTTTCCAGGAACCGGATCGATCCAGCATGCGCAACCCGCCGGTATTACCCATCGGGAACAAGCCGCTGATCCCCACGGCGGGGTGCGGCTCGGCGTGCGGCACCGGCATTCCGGCGCCGGCCGAACAAACTCCGCGCTACGCGTTCCAAACACTTGCCAAATTCGATTCCGAGTATCGCAATGGATACGGCTATCATCAGCCGGCCAGCGCGCTGGCATCTTTGGGCGTGGCCGGCTCCGGCAGCGGCGCCACCCAGTCCAAGTATGTCGCCCGCCGCGAAACACCCGTCTACATTGCCGAGAACTGCACCCAGTGCATGGAATGCATCACGGCCTGCCCGGATACCGCGTTGCCCAACACGTCCCAGGATGTTGCCACGGTGCTGAAAACGGCGGTGAACTATTACGTGACCGATCCGGCGGAGCGGCACAAGCTGGCCTCCGAACTCAAAGGCATTGAGGAGCGCGCGCGCGTCAGGATGAATGAGGCGGTGAAAAAACGTGAAACCCTCCCGTTCAAAGATATTATCCGCCAGGAAGTCAATGGCTTGTCCAACGTGGCCGAGAAAGCCCGGGCCGAGTTCACGGGGATCATCGATAACCTGCCGATCGCCTATTCCAACGTCCCCGCCATCTTCCGTTCGCTCGAGCAAAAGACTCCGGGCGCGGGGGGGTTGTTCTCCATTTTTGTTTCGGACCTGTGCAAGGGTTGCGGTGAATGCGTCCAGGTCTGTGGCGATCATGACGCGTTGCGGATGACGACCGAGACGGAGGAGCTCAACGCGCATCTGACGACCGCGCAGATTTTCTCCCGGCTGCTGCCCGACACGCCGCAGAAATACCTGGGATTGTACAACGACATGGATGCGGCGAACTCGCGCGAGGCGGCGCTGCGCAATCATCTCATGGTGCGGCGCAATTATGAAGCGCTGGTATCGGGGGACGGGGCGTGCGCGGGCTGCGGAGAAAAGAGCATTTTGCGCGCTGCCACCTCCGTCACGGAAGCCTACATGCGGCCTTTGTATCACAAAAAAGCCGATCGGCTGCGCGCCAAGGCGACGCGGCTGGAGCAAGACGGCACGGCCAGGCTGCAGGCCTTCAAGCTGCGGGATGAAGCCGGCTATCATCGCCTCCGGCGCGCGGTGGTCCACGCGCTGATGGGGCTGGGCGGCGAAAACGACGAGGACACGGCCAGGCGCATTGCCGGGCACGAAGAGAGGAACGGCGCGATCACTGACGAACAAGTGGTGCAGGTCATGATTGCCGTGCTGCGCCAGGATGCGTTCAATCACCGCGATCTCCAGGCCATCGACGGCCGCCATGCCAACGGGATGAGCGTCATGTTCATGGGCGCGAGCACTGGCTGCAATACCGTCTACGGTTCCACTCCCCCTTCCAATCCCCATCCGTACCCGTGGATGAACTCGCTGTTCCAGGACGGGGCCACGATCAGCTGGCTTTTGGGAGAGTCGCTGATTCTGAATCACGCCCGGCGTTCGGTGGTGCCCGAGCGGCTTGCCAACGCGCTGCTGGAGGGCGAGGACACGGAATTTTCCGAAGCCGATCTGTTCGCGATGACGCACATGGATGACGCTCTGATGACGGACCAGGAAATCCGGGAGTTGCCCAAGGTCTGGGTGGTCGGAGGGGACGGCGCGCTGGGTGACATTGGTTTCCAGAACGTCTCCAAAGTGATCCTGCAGAACCGGCCCAATGTGAAGATGCTGATGCTGGACACCCAGGTGTATTCCAACACGGGCGGCCAGAACTCTGACTCCTCGACGATGCTCGGAGGCTACGACATGAACCAGTTCGGCATCGCGTCGCAAGGCAAGCTGATCGAAAAGAAGAATGTGGCCGAAGCGTTCACAAGCGGGCACGGCTCTCCTTTTGTCGCGCAAGTGTCGATGGCCAACGCGGCAAAGCTCTACAAAGCCATGCTGGACGGGCTGGAGTACCGGGGCACGGCGTTTTTCCAGGCCTACACAACCTGCCAGCCCGAACATGGCGTTTCGGACAACATGTCCGCCGACCAGGCGAAGCTCATCCGGGATGCGCGCGGCATGCCGGAGTTCGTGTTCAATCCCCGCAACGGCGAGACATCCCAGGAAATATTCGATCTCAAGGGCAATCCCACTCCGACGCGGGATTGGTGGCGCACAAAATACAAATGCAACGGCGAGGAATACAATTACACGGTCGCGCACTGGGCCCTGACCGAGGGCCGCTTCCGCAAGCACGTCCGGGCCATCAAGGACGAGGAAGCGCCCGAGATGATTCACCTCGATGACATGCTGCTCTTCATCACGCAGGATGACGTGGTGTATCGCCGGGTATTCAACCCGGACCATCGCAGTTTCGTTCCCAACTTCGGGGTGTTTGTGAAGGCGGAGATCGACGGGAAGCTCAAGTGTTTCGCGGTCTCGCGCCAGATGGTTTTATTTGCCGTGGAACGGCGCAAAGCCTGGCGCATGCTCCAAAGCAAAGCAGGCGTGGTGAACAAGGATTACCTTGCGCAAAAAGCGCTGCTCTCCAGGCTCGACAAAGGCGAACTGCAGCTCGCGGATTTGCAGGCCAGGACACGCGAGCTGTTCGAGGCCGAGCTGGCGAAAATCAACTGATTTACAGGCGCCCAATCGAAAAGGACAGCGACT
Organism: Verrucomicrobiia bacterium; assembly: GCA_035648815.1. Classification (GTDB taxonomy): domain Bacteria; phylum Verrucomicrobiota; class Verrucomicrobiia; order Limisphaerales; family BOG-1460; genus DASRKU01. The sequence goes on from DASRKU010000150.1 coordinate 6,498, forward strand.
CCGGTTGCTGTCCTTTTTTTCTTTTCCAAACTTGACTCACGTCCGTGGCTGAAAGCCTCGCCAACCAGAAATCGAAAGGCCAAAAAACGCATTGGACAAACGCAGGGAACCCGCTACAGTGCCGTCCCGTTATGAAGAACAACTTATTCACGACCGTCCTGACCTGGTTGCTGGCGACCAGCGTGGTTTTATCCATCGTGTTCTGCCTTCAGTATGTTTTTCGAACACGTGAGATGCGCAGAATTCAGGGCGAAGTTAGCATGTATCAACAGAGACACCAGTTTTTGAATGTTCTCATCAATGATGTCGTCGAATACAGCAAACGGGATCCTGGTATTGACCCGGTCCTGGAATCTGTTGGCTTCCGCGTCAACCGAACTCCCGGTTCTCCCGGTACTGCAGCGCCTGCCAAACCTTCAGCCAAGTAGTTGAGTTATGAACGAAATCCAAAGCAAAACTCCGGATTCACCCGAGACGAGTGAATTGCAAAATCGATGCGCTTCCCTGGACCGCCGTTTGAGCTTTTTACTCCTGGTGGTGTTCGTGATCAGCGGGACGTTGACAGTGTTCATAGGGGTTCAATCCAGGCGCCTGGGCAGGGATTTGACCGCTTCGCTCCCGCAAGCGACCGAAATCATGAATAAAGCCAAGGCTGAAACCCCGGTGATTAGTGCTTTCATGTCCAAACTGGCCGAGTATGGCCGGACGCACCCGGAGTTCGCCCCGATTACCGCGAAATATCGGCTGACCACCAACGCACCCGCCGCTGGGGCTCCTCCCGCGGCAGGATCGACGACCGGCGCTCCCGCCGCTTCCAAGAAGTAATCGCAGTCACGCTGGCGATTTTTCGAGATCCTCGAGCCTGGTTCCGCACCCGGAGCAGTAATTGGCTCCCGGGGCGCAGAGCAACCCGCAACTCGGGCACACCCGGCACGCTTGCTTGTGCCGGCGATGAATCATCAGGTTCCGGATATACGGAATCCAGGTGAACGCGTAAGCGAAGATCACGACGTAGTGCTTGTCGTAGAAGACGGCGTAGCACAGCAGCAACAGGGACCCCGTCAGGCTCAACCACCAGAACAACACCGGCACCACCACCTGTTTCTTCCTCTCGGTCGCATACCACTGGACAAAGAACCGGGAAAAGAAAACCGCGTTGCCCAGCCACCCAACCAGGTTCCAGATCAGGATCCAGGCATGGTGATCGGCGCTTGCCGGCCCGCCGCCCATTGCCGCCAGAATTGCATGCCAATGCATACGCGGCAGAATACCCGCAGCAGACGGAAATAGAAGGGCGAAGTGAGAAGTGTTACGGGGTGGGGACGGCTCGTCCCCATAGAAGCGTCAGTCAAAGCGCGACAGGCGACTACTCCTTCGGGTTGGGTTAGCCCACCCAAGGTTGAGTCTCACCGCTCAACAATTGTCTTACAGACTGGCGCGAACATTCTTGCTTCGCCCGTTTGGTCGTCCCAGACTGCGATCGTGAAGCTTGCAAGGACACTCAGGCTGCCAGCTGCAACCTCTTTCACCCTCGGTTTAATCGTTGCCCTGTTCAGCGGCTGCAAGAAGTCTGAAAGCGCGGTCGTTTCTTCCGATCAAAATATTCAGCTCCGGTATGCCTGGAATTCGGCCACGCTTGTCGGGGTCTACGAGAAAGCGGGCTCGAAGAACCCGGCTTGGGACCCCTGGGCCAAAGCCGCCCTCGTGGAATACGCCCGCAGCCATTGCCTGAAGTTAACCAACGAACCCTGGTCGAAGATCATCGCCACCAATTGCGCCAATGCCGTCAGGGCAGGATGTGATGACCCGATGATCGAATATTTGTATGGGCGCTTTTCTCTGGATCAAACCAACAGCCGGGAGGTTTTTTTTGAAGCGCTCAGAAAGGCTGCCCAGGATCTCCAAAACAGTTCGTATCCGAGCATTCGAAAATTCCGCGCTTTCCTCCACGCCGGAATCCAGGCCGGGTGCACCTACGGTTACGGAACCAACGTTCCTCCGCGGGTTGAGCATTTGAGGCTGTGGGATTCAGCTGTTCAAAACCTCCAGGAAGCGATCCAGGACAAGACCATGCCGGCCGAGGACGCTTATGAAGCCTGCCACGCACTCCTGGAGGAGTTTAGCGGAAGCAAGGAAGCCTATCGTCGCCTCTTTGATACCCTCGAGCCGGCGCTGATAAAAAACTGGCCCAATGCGGCCTCCACCTGGCTGCTCAAGGGAGCCGCTCATATCGAGATGGCCTGGAACGGGCGGGGAGGCGGCTATGCGAACAATGTCACCGATGAAGGCTGGAAAGTGTTCTTTGCAGAGCTCGCCACGGCTGAAAAAGCGCTCAGAAAATCCTGGGAAATGAGTTCAAACTCTGGCCGGATATCCAGGCGGCGTTCGACCGCTTTTTTAAGCTGAACCGGGATGCCACCGGCTATTACCACAATTATGCGTGGTTTGCCTACAAATGCGAACGGTGGGATGAACTCAACGAAGTCATTTCTAAACTAGGCCCGGTCAATTACGACTATTTCGGCGGCACAAACGAGTACGAGAAAATGGTGCAACTCGCGAAAGCCAATACCGGCAGTTCAAGATCCACAAACGCCAAGTAACGGCAGTCCTATAAGCGGTTTTCCAGAATCAGCTCGCCTGGCAATTCCACATCTAATCGCGTCGAGGGAAAGATGAATTATTATCACCACTTCTGGTGACAATACAGGAGTAGAAGGTTTTCACATCCTGAATGCAGAGGGATCAATGAATAAATCCATTAAACAACTACTCGCCGCTGCTCTAATCTGCTCCGCATTGCATGGCACTCGCAGCTTTGCCGAAGTGTATCTGCTCTCCAGCTTTGATTCGGATCTGAGTTCCAGTCCCGGCGGGAATATGTGGGGGAGCATTGACACCCCTAATCCAACAGCGATCACATGGGACAGTTCTGGAATTTCCGGAGGCGCCATGCGAGTTTCTCTTGATTGGATGCGGGCCAACCAGCCTTGGGAATGGCAAGATGCCAAAGTTCAACTCGACCCCTCCGGAAGCGGGGCGCTGCCCTCAGGCCCGGTTTTCAACCTCGCAAATTATCAAACAATTGAGTTTGACGCCAAGGTCGTGTCGGCTTGGCATACCGATATTATGGGACAATACGGCATCGCAGAATACGGCGGGGTGCAGGTTGTGGCTCAGTCATGGGGGGGATGGGGTGGAAATCCGGCTAACATTGATACAGGGTATCATTGTCTCGGAGAAGTTTTCTTTACGACAACCGATAATTGGATCCACGTCTCTGTGCCCACATCATCCTGGACGTGGACGTTGGGGCGATTGACCCTTAATTTTTTCATGCAGAATTCACTGGACTCCGCGAACCACACAGAAGTCCTGATCGACAATGTTCAACTTGTCCCGGAACCCGCCAGTTGGACATTGCTCCTTTGTGGGATGGCGGCATTGGCGATTTCGCGGCGACGCCGATTCCAGGGTTGTTGGAGAAACAGCGGCGGGAACCGTCGCGTCCGCTCGGTGACGAACCGCCACGAACGGGGTCAAATCTTAACATTCAAAACAATTGACTCGAAGGCGTGAGAGCAGATTCGAGGCGGCGGCGCGGCGGACACTCGAAGAACCGTTTTTGAAGACAGCACAGCGGACCCCGGAGAGCATGAGACTCCCGGTTCAGGTATCTTTGAGCGCGGAGCACGCCGGTCCCCCTACCAGCAGCGCCGCTGCCTTTCCGTCCACTTCGACCACCTGCCCGGAAAAAGACCCTGGTCACGGCGGCGGGTGGGGTCAGGTTGCTCTTGCCCGCGCTTCAGCAATTGATTTATCCTGCAATCAATGGCCAAAGTTCTATTGGTCGATGACGAGCTGACCATGGTGCAAACGGTCAGTGAGCTGCTCCGTCAATCGGGGCACGAGGTTCTTCCTTTCACCAGCGGAACCGCTGCCCTGGAGGCCTTGGCAACGCAGGTTCCCGAACTGGTCATCACCGATTTGTACCTCGACAAGACGCGCGCGCATGGCCTGGAAATCCTGCAGAAGGCGCGCAGCCTTGTTCCTCCGGCGATCGTGATCGTGATCACGGGTTTCGGCTCCATTGAGACTGCGGTGGAGGCGATGAAGAACGGGGCCTTCGATTACCTGGAAAAGCCTTTCAAAGTGGAGGAGCTCAAGATCGCCGTGCAGCGGGCGCTCTCCTACAACGCAGCCATCTCCGAGACTGCATTTCTGCGCAAGCAGCTCAAAAAGAAATATCATTTCAGCCAAATCATCGGCCATGCGCCTGTGATGCAGGACGTGTTCAAGATGATCGAGCGCGTCGCCGACACCGAAAGCACGGTCCTGGTCCTGGGCGAAAGCGGCACCGGCAAGGAGCTCGTCGCCCGGGCCTTGCACTTCAACAGCCGGCGACAGCACGGTCCTTTTGTCCCCATCAACTGCACCGCCCTGCCCGAGATGTTGCTCGAATCGGAGCTGTTCGGCCACCGGCGCGGCTCGTTCACCGGCGCCATTGCCGATAAGAAGGGCCTGTTCCAGGAAGCCGACGGCGGCACGATTTTTCTGGACGAAGTGGGATCGATGTCGCCGCTGCTGCAAACGCGGTTGCTGCGCGTTCTTCAGGAACGTGAAGTTCGGCGTGTTGGGGACAATGTGTCGGTGTACGTGAATGTGCGGGTGGTTGCGGCTTCCAATGAGCCGCTGGAAAAGAAAATCGCAGAGGGCGGATTTCGGGAGGATCTTTATTACCGTCTCAACGTCATTCCCATTACACTGCCCCCATTGCGGCATCGACGGGAAGACATTCCGTTGCTGGTCTCGCATTTTCTGCAGAGCAAGACTAGCGCGCGGGCGGGCCACGCCTTCCAGATAACGCGGCAGGCGATGGATGTGCTGAGCGCGCATGATTGGCCGGGCAACGTGCGGGAACTGGAAAACGCCATCGAGCGCGCCGTGGCTTTATGCGACGGCGAGATCGTCCGAGTCCGCGATCTGCCTCCGCGCCTGGTGCAGAATCCGGAGCTTTTAACGGCGGACGAGGATGGGAAGGGAGCGGCCGCGTTGCCGGCGGTTTCGGAGGCGGCGTTGTATTCATTTGACCCCGACGCCGAGGGGCGGGCGGGTTCGGATGCGGCATTGCCCCCGGGCGAACCCTTGAAACCTTTGAAAACCTTCCTGCGCGACCAGGAGGCGATGTATCTCAACCGGGCGCTCCAGAGTTCGGGAGGGGACAAGCAGCAGGCGGCGCTGTTGCTGGGGGTGAGCCTGGCGACTTTTTATCGGAAGATGGCGGGAGACGAGCGCGAGGGCTGATCGGGACCGGTCCGGACAATCGCAGTTTTTATTTTCTTTTCGTGCGGAGGGTTTCTATGATTGACCTTCGCTGCGCAGGTGCGGTGAATGAATCAGAATCGAACCATATGCCACTGACACATACACGGGAACTTTTCGCCAAAGCTTTGAAAGGGAAGTATGCGATAGGAGCTTTTAACGTCAACAACATGGAGCTGCTGCAAGCCATCGTGGAGGCTTGCGAGGAAGAAAAAGCTCCAGTCATGCTTCAAATCTCCAAGGGCGCGCGGCAATATGCCAACCCGGTTTACCTGAAGAAACTGATCGAAGCGGCCATCAGCCTCACCAATATCCCCATCGCAGTGCACCTCGATCACGGCGACACGTTCGAGCTGTGCAAGGATTGTGTTGATGAGGGGTTCACCAGCGTGATGATCGACGCCAGCCACGAACCATTCGAGAAAAACGTGGAGATCTGCCGCAGGGTGGTGGAATACGCGCACAAGCATAATTGCGTTGTGGAAGGCGAACTCGGGCAACTGGTGGGCGCGCAATTCGATGAAGGCGAAGCCGGCGGGGGCTATTCGAAAGCCGGGCATTACACGCATCCGGACGAGGCGGTGAAATTTGTGAAGGAATCGGGTGTGGATTCCCTGGCTGTGGCGATTGGCAATTCACACGGAGCTTACAAGTTCAAAGGCGAACAGCATTTGGACCTGGAGAGGTTGAAATCCATCAAGAAAGCCCTGTTGGATGCCGGGCTTGGGGATTACCCGCTGGTCCTGCACGGCGCGTCCAGTGTGCCCAAGGATCTTGTGGAGGATATCAACAAGTACGGCGGCAAGCTCGGCTCGGACACCGCCGGGGTCTCGGAAGCCGATATTGAAATTGCCCGCCGCGTGGGTTGCACGAAAGTGAACATCGACACCGACCTGCGTCTGGCGATGACGGCTGCGATCCGCAAGGTGCTGTGGGAAAGCCCGAAGGAATTTGATCCCCGCAAGTACCTGGGCCCGGCGCGGACGCGGGTGAAGGAGTTGGTGCAGCATAAGATCAAGAACGTGCTCTGCTGCGCAGGCCACGCATTCGATTGATCGAACGTTTGCACGGTAGGGCTGCGCTGCGCGCAGCCGGTCCCAAACTTCTGGGTTGCATTTGCATCGAACAACCGTCAGATTTTCGTGC
>DASRKU010000151.1:0-3320 GCA_035648815.1 Verrucomicrobiia bacterium
CTACTACACCCGGCTGGCAAATCGAGCGGTGTTGGTTCATTTCTTCCGGATTTTTTGGTCTTGAACAAAGATACTACACACCAGCCAGAACACTCCCACCGCCGCGGCTAGGAAGCAGAGAATGCCCAGACCGGGATAACCAAATATTCGAAAGCTGGTTTGGATCTGCATCAGGAGTGACGCTCCCATAATCATCGCGGCCAGGACGATTCCTGTCGCAATGCGATTGGCAATCTTTTGAAATCCTTCCATGACCAATTTCGCGTCCACGGCTTTGATCTTAAGTTCCAACTCGTGGTTGGTGATCGCGTCCATGATATGGTTGAGGCGGGATGGCAGGCCGCCGGCGAAATCCTTCATTTCCAACAGCGAACGGAAGGCGCTGCCTTGAGTGAGATTCTTGCGCATGTGTTGCGACATCAGTTCGCTCACATTCCGGCGGATGGACGCATTCGGATCAAACTCGGGGTCGAGAATCTTCCCGACTTCATCCAGTTGCAGCAGGGTTTTGCCCAGCAGCGTCAGTTCACTGGGAACGAAAAGACCGTTGTCGGCGGCGGTCTTGCTCACTTCCAGCAAGGATTTCCCCACGTTGATCTGTTGCAGGCCCTGATCCTGCCGTGCGGCCATGAGTTGACCGATGTGGCGGCGGAATTCGGACTGGTTAAATTCTTCCGTCGTCTCGCTGATGCGGATCACGAGGCCGGAGGCTTCGTCGCTGTTTCCCTCGCCGATTGCCATCAACAGCTTCAGCAGGTTCTCCTGCATGCCCGGCGCCGTGTGGCCGACCATGCCCAGATCGAGCAACGCGATGCGCCCATCGTCGGTGAGAAAGACGTTTCCCGGATGCGGATCGGCGTGGAACAATCCGTCCACGAGCACCTGCTTCAAATACGCCTTGAACAACTCCTCGGCCAATGGCGCGCCATTCATCTCCAGACGGCCCAGGGGACCGACCGAGGTGATCTTCCGGCCCTGCACATAATCCATGGTGAGCACGCAGCGGCTGCTGTAATCAGGCACCGGCTGCGGCACCTGGATCCGTTCAAACTCTTTTAAGTTCCCCCCCAGCGCGATCAGATTTTGCGCTTCCCGTTCATAGTTCAGCTCCTGCTGAATGGTGATGCGGAACTCTTCCAGGATTTTGAGAAAGCGATGACGCCGGCCCAGTTCGGTGTGCGCATCGAGCAATTCCGCGATTTGCTCGAGCACTTCAAAATCGTCGGCGATTTGTTTGCGAATGTTGGGTCGTTGGACTTTGACCACAACCAATCGCCCGTCCCGCAGCGCGGCGGAATGAACCTGGCCCAGGGAGGCGGCCGCGAGCGGCACAGGATCAAAACGCGAGAACGCCTTCGAGATTCTGACTCCCAACTCCGACGCTACGATTTGTTCCACCTCGGCAAAGGAAAAGGGTTTGACCTTGTCCTGGAGTCGCGCCAGCGCCTTCAAATAGGCGTCCGGGAGCAGATCGGGCCGGCCGGAAAGCACCTGGCCCAACTTCACGTAAGTCGGTCCCATCGCTTCGAGGTCATCGGCCAATTGATCCGGCGTGGCCTCGCCCGCGCCGGCGGCTTTTGCCTCCTGCGGATCGACGGCCTCATCGATGCCCATTTGCTGCACGAGATCGGAGTGGCCGTACTTCCACAGCAGCAAACCAATTTCTTTGTAACGCTTAAGATGGTTGGTTGAGATTTTCATTCTAGTTCGCTCGCGTGCCCGGTCCGCTTGCGAGCCGCTTTGTCAACTGGCGGAATGGCAAAACTCATTTGCCCAACATTTTTGCTCCGATGAAGATGACGATGGCTCCGAAAAGGCCTCCGCCTCCGAGGAGATATATCAAGGAGTAGCCGGCGGCGGCAAACATGGGTAGTGTTACCAAGGCAATCATATTTTGAGTTCCTTCCGTGGTTTGTTTTTCTTTCGTGGAGAGCTTTCTCTCACAATCTCCAATATAAGCGACGAACCCGAGAGGGCGCTACCGGGGGTTTCCCCCATCGGAGATTTCATGAATTCAGCTTCGACACAGCCCATGCCGGGCTGGTCGCGGAGTGAGCGTGGAGCATGTGGGTCTCGCCCATTGCGCTCCAACCGACGCGCGGACGGGCTTGTGCGGCGGCAGCCGGTTCCTTAACGTCCCGGCATGTTCGAAGCGGAAACCGGCCTGGCGCACAACCTCCTGCTGATGACGTTTTGGCAGCGCGTCGGGCCCGCGGAACTGGCTCAGGGCAGGGCACAGGCGGCCGTGGCGCTGGAGAGGTTACCGACATGACGTGGCTGTATCTGTCCGTCTTTCTTTCGGCGTTCGCCGTCGATGTCATTCCGCTGATCGCGCCACCCGCCTGGACGGTTGGGTTGATTCTGTTGGTCAAGTTCCACTTGCGCCCGTGGATCGTGGTGCCGCTCTGCGCTTCGGGTTCGACCCTGGGACGATACCTGATGAGCCTCTACATTCCCCGATTTGCAGACCTCTACATCAAACGGCACAAAACAGATGAACTGAAATTCTTGGGAAAGAAACTGTCGGAGAGCTTGTGGCAAAGCTGGCTCTTCGTCTTCATTTACTCCGTGACGCCGCTGTCCACCACGGCGCTGTTCACGGCCGCCGGGGTGGCGAAAGTGAAGCCCTCGCACACGTTGCCGCCGTACTTTTGCGGCAAATTTCTGAGCAACGCGATGATGATCTTCGCCGGGCTTTACGCCGCCGCCAACTACAAGAACCTCGCGCACGGCAGCTCTTCCCCAAAGGAAATTGTGACGCTGGTCCTGGGTTGCGTGGTCTTTGCCGGATTTCTGTTTCTCGACTGGCGCGCGTTGCTGGAACGAAAGAAGTTCACCTTCAATTTCAGAATCTGGAAATAAAATCTGCGCATTGTTTTCGCCAAGTCGAGCGCGGTCTGTGCGCGGCTTCCTCGCGCGGATTCGCTGGTCTTTCGCTTGCAGCCTCGTCCTGCGATCCCTTTTCGTCGTATTCTCCTAACGCTTTCTTGTTGCTCCCGGCACGCGCCAGCTTGGTGAGCGATTCATTGGCGGCTTTCTGGCGGGACAGCGAAACTCATTTACCGAACATTTTTGCTACGAAGAAGATGACGATGGCTCCGAAAAGGCCTCCGCCTCCGAGGATATATATCAAGGAGTAACCAGCGGCGGCAAACATGGGTAATATTGATAGTGCGATCATAGGTCGATGTTTAGTTAATTGGTGGTTGATTGGTTTGGGATGGCCCTGCGGCCAAGTCATCTCAGCCGCAGGGACGGTTTTGGTAATTACAAGCGAGTACCAGCGTAGGTTTCCTCGGCCGGACGCGTCGCGTACTGAG
>DASRKU010000152.1:0-5238 GCA_035648815.1 Verrucomicrobiia bacterium
ATCAAGCCCCGCTCGTCGCCCGCAAAAACGACGAGCTCCACGCGCGCAAACTCGCGGACATCGAACGCCTCCACACCGACAAATCTCAGCAAGCCCGACTGGTCGCGGAAGTAGAAAGCACGGCGCTGATCGCCGCTCATCAACGAAGGGTCGCCGCGCTGAACGCCGAACACGAGGCCGCCTGGAAGGACTTGGAATCGGAATGGACGCAGCAGATTCATCCATTGTACGAAACCATTGCAAAGGCCAATGCCACGTCCGCCCGGCTCTTCCCGGAATGGGAATCGCCGGACTGGGCCGGATGGAAGCCTCCGCAGGAATTCACCAATGCGGCGAAATTCGGTCGGCTGGACATCGATATCACCCGGTTCTTTGAATCGGTGCCGAAGGACCGCCGGCTTACGCTGCCCGGCTCCGGGACTCTGACGATCCCGATGTTGTTGAGTTATCCGCAGGATGGCTCGATCGTTTTCGAGACGACGGGCGCCGGGGCTGACGTGGTGCTGGGCACGATCAATAATATCATTTTTCGGCTCCTGTCGACCACGCCGCCTGGCAAGCTGAGCTTCACAATTTTTGATCCCGTTGGGCTGGGACAGAACTTTGCCGGGCTCATGCACCTGGCCGATTACGAGGAAAGCCATATCAACAGCCGCATCTGGACCCAGGCCGGGCAGCTCGAGGAGAAGTTGGCGGAATTAAACGAGCACATGGAGAAGGTCATCCAGATGTACCTCCGCAACGAATACGAAACGATTGCGGAGTACAATGCCCACGCGGGCAGCATCGCCGAAAAATATCACTTCCTGGTCGTGGCGGATTTCCCGGTTAACTTCAGCGAAACAGCCGCGCGGCGCCTGATCAATATCGCGACCAGCGGCGCCCGGTGCGGTGTTTACACGCTCATTCATTGGGATCGCCGCCACGCGTTGCCGCAGGGGTTCGTTGCCGAGGAATTGCGCAAGAACAACATTCGCGTGGTCCGGCTGGTCAATGAGTTTGAGTTGGACCACCAGCCTCCCGGCGCCCGGCTGGCCCTGGACCCTCCGCCCCCTCCCGAATTTGCGACGCGCTTCCTCCACGAAGTCGGCCAGCTCAGCAAAGACACCAACCGCGTCGAAGTCCCGTTCGTGCAGGTGGCTCCCCCCGATTCGGAAATTTGGTCGGAGGAAACCACCGATGAATTGCAGGTGCCCATCGGCCGCTCCGGCGCCACGAAATTGCAGTATATGGAAATCGGCAAAGCCACGCGCCAACACGCCTTGCTCGCCGGAAAAACCGGCTCCGGTAAATCCACCCTCTTCCATGTCATCATCACCAACCTCTCGTTGTGGTGCAGCCCCGAACAGGTGGAATTCTATCTCGTCGATTTCAAGAAAGGCGTCGAGTTCAAGTGCTACGCCAACCGCCGGCTTCCTCACGCCAAAGTGGTGGCCATCGAGAGCGACCGCCAATTTGGACTCAGCGTCCTCCAGCGCGTCGACGAGGAATTGCGCCGGCGCGGCGATTTGTTCCGGCAATTGAGCGTCCAGGATTTGCCGGGCTATAAAAAGGCGGGCGGCACCGAACCCATGCCCCGGTCTCTCCTGATCATCGATGAGTTCCAGGAGTTCTTCGTCGAGGAGGACCGCGTCTCCCAATATGCCGCGGTCCTGCTCGATCGCATCGTTCGGCAAGGGCGCGCGTTTGGAATCCACGTGCTGCTCGGCTCCCAAACCCTGGGCGGCGCCTACACGCTGGCACGCGCCACCATCGGCCAAATGGTCATCCGCATCGCCCTGCAATGCAACGAAGCCGACGCATACCTGATCATGGACCAGGACAACCCCGCGCCGCGCCTTCTCTCCCGTCCCGGCGAAGGCATTTACAACGATGCCGCCGGCGCCATCGAGGGGAACAGCCCCTTCCAGACCGTCTGGCTCCCCGAACAGGAGCGCGACATGTATCTGGAAAAAATCCGCAGGCGCGCGGATTCCAAGCCCAATCCGCCTCCCGGACCGTTTGTGTTTGAGGGGAACGCGGCGGCTGATGTGAAGGAAAATGGCGAGCTCAACCAGGCGCTGCAAACTCGCGCACTCGCCGCCCCCTCACAGGCCCGCGTGTGGCTGGGAGCACCCAACTCGATCAAAGGCCCCACGGAAGCTGTGTTTCGGCGGCAGAGCAGCAACAATCTCCTGATTGTCGGGCAGGGTGAAGAGCGCGCCCTCACCATGATTTCAGTCGCCCTGGTCTCGCTGGCGGCACAATACCCCAAAGACGCCGCGCGCTTTGTCCTGCTCGACAGCACCCCGGCCGGGTTCCCGCAACGGGAACTGTTGCAGCGCGTCATCGGCGCCATCCCGAATGAAGTCGTCCAGGTGAACAACGCGACGCTCCCGAAGGTATTGAGCGGGATTGCGGACCGCCTGGGGCAGCCCGAGGAGGAGCGCGAGGCCGCGGACACGTTTGTCTTTATCCATGGATTGCAGAATTACAAAAAGCTGCGCGCCGAAGATGAATTCAGTTTTTCAAGCGCCGAGAGCGCAAGCTCACCCGCGGCGGCCCTGCTGCGGCTGCTGAATGAAGGTCCCTCCCGCGGATTCCACACAATGCTCACCTGCGACAGCTACACCAATGTGAACCGATTCCTGGGCCGCAAAGGCCTGACCGATTTCGAAATGCGGGTCCTTTTCCAGATGAGCGCGAGCGATTCCGCCAGCCTGATCGACTCGCCGGATGCCAGCACGCTGGGCCTGAACCGCGCGCTCTATTACAACGATCGGGAAGGCTACACCGAGACCTTCCGGCCTTACGCACTGCCCGGCAACGATTGGATTGACGAAGTGATCCAGCGCCTCGCGCGCGTTCCGGTTGAGGTGAAGTCAGCCTCACCCAAAGACCGGTAACGGAGCACGGGAAACTCCGCCAGGTTTTGGACTGCGGTATCGCTCTAGCGCTTTTTAGCCCCACCCGAAAACTTGATGGCCTCCCTGGCATCGACCTTGCCCTCACGCGTCAACTTTGACGACATCTCATGTTGACGACATTTCTTTGTTTTTTGGCTCGTCCACCTTTTGTCCCATATGGGACAAAAGGTGGACGAGCCAATTAACCTCATCTTACTCGGTTATTGACTTGAGGGACTGGGGCTGGCTCAGTGGATCGTTGTGGGTTGGAGTTTCGGTTATGCATGGGTTTTTGAGTAAGGATTTGCGATCAGATCGGCGGCTGTGGATTTCAACATCCGTTGCTGTCTTTATCATCCTCGGATTCACTGATCCGGACGGGAAAGGGACAGCCAATTCTGATCTGCTCCCGCCTCGCGCAATTCGCAGCGCTGTTGTCTTTCCAATGCCCGAAACGTCTGCGTGGCCCCGAATCGGCATTATCCGGCTGATTCTGGCCGCATACGGCGCGGCCGCCGCAGTGTTGGGCGCCATGCTTTCCGGACTGAGTGGGCTTCAGTTCTGGCTGCTCTGGTTCATCTACGACCACACCCATCGGGCCCTCACGGGTTCTCACACCTGGAGCAGTTTCCATTCGGTGCTGCTGCTATTGACAGCGTGTTGCCTGAATGCGGTCCTGTCGTCGCTCCTGGCACGGAGAATCAACAGCGCAGAGTTGAGCGTGCGGGTGACAGCCCTAATACTGCTCGGGCTTCAGATGGGGACTCTTGCTCTGAGTTCGAACATTCTGGGCCTGCAGATGTTTTCGTGAGAGCGCTGCCGCCCCTGCCACAAATGAAAAAGGCCGGCTTTTGGCCGGTCTGAAATCAGAAGCGCGCAAAGTCGGTCAGGTCAGAACGATCTTATCGCCTTCCTTCAGCGTGACGATTGCCTTCTTCCAATCCGCGGCCTTGCCGGCCTGGGCGGTGCGCTTGCGGCGCGCTTTTCCGCGCACGTTGAGCGTGTTCACCTTCGTCACTTTGACCTTGAAAAGCTCCTGCACAGCCCGGCGGATCTGGGACTTGTTCGCCCGAGGATCGGCCACGATCGTGTACTGGTTGTAATTGTCGCCCTGCCGGGTCCCTTTTTCCGTCAGGCGCACTGTCTTGATAATCTGGAAAGAATTCATCGAGTTATTCCTTGGCAATCCGCTGCTCCAGCATTTCGAAGGCGCCCCTGGTGAAAACCAGTTTGTCCGGACGCAGCACATCATAGGTGCTCAGCAAATCACTGGTCGTCAGTGTCACGCTCGGCACATTTCGGGAGGCCAGCATCAGAGTCTTATCGGCCGCCTGCGACACGATCAAAGTGCTGCCCTTGAGTTCCAGCGCGGTGAGCACCTCGACGAAATTCTTGGTCTTGGGGGAACCCAGCTTGAATTCATCCACCACAATCACATCGCCGGCCTTCAACCGTTCACTCAGCGCTTTGCGCAGGGCCAGCTTGCGGGTTTTGCGGGAAATCTTTTTGCCAAAATCGCGGGGCTTGGGTCCAAACACCACTCCACCCCCGCGCCACAACGGTGATGCGAACGAGCCGGCGCGCGCGCGGCCGGTGCCTTTCTGGCGCCAGGGTTTTTTGCCGGTGCCGGCAACATCGCCCATGGTTTTTGTGCACGCTGTTCCCATGCGCTGGGCCGCCCGGTAAGCGACCACCGCATCGTGAACCGCCTGTGTGCCCTTCCCGTTCTCAATCAACGGAAACTTCACTTCCAGTTCGCCCTGACTCTGTCCTCTGGTATCTTTAATCGCAACTTTCATTGGCAGCTCCAATTGGCTCAATATTCAACGCCGGAACGGTTACTTCTTAACTTCGGCTTTCTTGGGCTCAGGCGCCTTCTCGCCGCCCTTGCGCTTGCTGTGAGAAATCGACACCGGCGGCTTCCAGCCTTTCGGACGTTTCTTGGATTCCCGGATCACGACGTAATCGCCTTCGGCTCCAGGGATGGATCCTTTGATCAGCAGCAGGTTGTCGGCTTCCCGCACCTGGATGACCTGGAGATTCTGGGTGGTGCGCTGGACCTGGCCGAGGTGGCCGGGCATTTTCATGCCGCGCATGACCGTGCCGGGAAATAAGCGTTGCCCGATCGCGCCGGAGCGGCGATGCCACCCCTTGGCGCCGTGCGTCGAATCACCGCCGGCAAAGGCATGGCGGCCGACGACACCTTCAAACCCGCGACCCTTGGTGAAACCGATCGCATCCACAAAATCCCCGGGCGCAAACAGCGTCGGCCCCACAATGTCGCCCGGCTTGACTTCCTTGGAGAAATTCCGGAATTCCCGGATGCGTTTGACGGCGACGCCGTTGAATTTCT